>JAFWBZ010000392.1 GCA_017537105.1 Clostridia bacterium
CTGAGCCGCGAAGCCCAGCAGCTTCTCCAGGACGACTTGCTGGGGTACCGGGCAGATGTGGGCGGGAAAAAGAAGAGCACCGCGGAGACCACGCGCGTGCAGCGCAGGCTCTATTCGCTCTACTATGTCTCCAAATCCGGGGTGGACGGCAAGTTCGGTTCGGATAGCCGCAGCGCCATGAAGGCATTCCAGGCGGCAAACGGGCTTCCGGAGACCGGCGTGGCCGATGTGGAGACGCAGGCGGTACTCTCATATGCCGTCTTCTCCGATGACGCCGCCGTGAAGCCCTGGCCCTACCGCGTGGAGGTCAGCATCGCGCGTCAGACTGTCGAAATCTATCGGCTGAACGCCGCGGGCACCTACGATCTCGCAAACTCCTTCAAGTGCTCCACGGGACTGCACAATTCCACGCCCAGGGGAATCTTCCTGAACGGCTTCCCGGTCAACCGCTGGCACTATTTCCAGAAGTTCAACTGCTGGGCGCAGTACTCCTTTGAGATCACCGGAGACATCATGTTCCACTCCGTCATCTACAGCTCGAAGAGTGAGAAGAGCCTGCGCAGAACCTCCGTCTCCGCGCTGGGCAATCCCGCCTCCCACGGCTGCGTCCGCCTCCAGGTGGAGGATGCCAAGTGGCTGTTTGAGCACTGCAAGCGCGGCACAGTGGCGATCATCATCTACTGATTTCCATGGCTTTTACGCCCGACAGGCACCGCACAGCCGGAGCCTGTCGGGCGCTTTTTCGCTCCGCGCCACGCCCCTTCGGTTTCGAAAAGGGTTGACTTTTCTCCATTCCGGCGATATAATGAACATGTTCATATCACACTGTGAAAGAGATGCGTGCCATGCCCAAGATCATTCCGGAGCTGCGGGAGCGCTTCATTGCGTCTGCCCGTCGCCGGCTTTTGGAGGGCGATAGCCACGACATCACCGTGCGCCAGGTGGCCAGGGACTGCCACACCGCCACGGGAACGGTGTACAACTACTTTCCCTCCAAGGAATCGCTGCTGGCCGCTGCCATGATGGAGGACTGGCTGGAATGCTGCCGCAGCATGCGGAGCGACGCCCTCAAGCAGGAGGAACCCTTCGCGGCGCTGAGGGCCACTGCCTCCGCGCTGCGGCGCTTCACAGGGCGCTACGCGCCGATCTGGCGCAACTACGCCACCTCGCGCAACAATATCTCCGAGCTCAACCTGCGCCACCACCAGGTTGTCGAGGAGATCGCCGGCGCCGTCCAGGAGACGCTGGAGCGCTTCGAGGTGGAGCGCGACAGCTGTCTGTCTGAGGTCCTGGGAGAGCTCATACTGTACGCCAGCCGGTCGGACGACGGCTTTGCGCGCATCTCGTTCGCGCTGCAGAAAATCCTCGGTCGGGATCCTTCCTGATGGCCGCGACCCGCTTGTTGACAAGCCATACTGCCGTACCTCCCCCGCGCAAAAGTGCGGTGGAAATAGAGAAAGGAGATCATCCCCATGAAAAAGCTCTTTGTGCTCGGTCTGATTCTGGCGCTGGCTCTGGCCGCGCTGCCCGCGCTGGCGGAAGGCGAAGTCTAGGCGGACGCCTTCACCTCTGCCTCGGTCAACGATCCATTTGCCGCCTACGCGCTTTCTGGCGACGATCTGATGAACGCCATCAACGCCTACAGCGGCTTCTACGCCGTGGCCTCCGTCAATCCCGACGGAACGCCCAACCTGGGCTTCTACATCTACGGCTGCGTAAAGATCGAGGAGAAATACTACCTGCAGCTGGGCCTGTCCCCCAACCAGACCACCGCCAACGTGGACGCCGGCAGCGAGCTGGTCGCCATGTACGCCGCCCTTCCGGCCGAAGGCGCGACCTATCCCACCTCCGGCGCGCGCATGAATCTGGCGAAGGTGACCGACGAGGCACTGCTGGAGGAGCTGCTCAAGACCGCTCCCGAGGGCTTCACGCCGATGTACTACGAGATCACGGCGGTCCGCTCCCTGGGCTGATCCTTCATCTGCGACGCGAATCACGACCCTCTCTCTTCGGGGGTCGTGATTCGTTGTATCAGGGCATAGTCACAGACCCCGCCGGCGGTTTAGAGAGCCGCGATCCGGTCAAAAATCCTATCAGCATTTTCTGTGGAGGTGCTGAACATGACCGGACGCCTCATCGATCGACTGGCGCTGTCCCTGCTGGGCACCGGAGCCGCCTATCTGCTGTTTCTCAACGCGGGATACGGCATCGCCGCCAGCGCGCTGCTGGCATTTGCCGCCGCCTGCCTCGTCCGGGCTGCGATTCGCCTGCGGCCCCGACGCCACACTGCCACGCCGCAGCAGGCTTCGCAGGCGCTGAATCGCATCCTCGACCTGCCGGACGACGCGGCCCGTGAGGCGCTGCTGGAGATCACGCGCACCGACGGGACGGTGGCGCCGGACGCCTTTGTCGCCCTGCTGCGCCATCCGACCTCCCGGCTCGACGTCGGGGAAATCTATGCACTGTGGCGCGCCCATCGCGGTGAGGAGCGCCTGTACGTCGCCTGCACCTGTCCTGCGAGCGACGAGGCTTCCCGCTGCGCAAGGCAGTTGGCCCATCCTGCCCTGACCCTTCTGGATCGCTCTGCCCTGCTCCGGCGCATCCGAAGCAGCGGGCGCTTCGTCGACTTCAACGCTCCGCAGTCGCACGGTTTCCATGGTCTGCGGTCCGCGTGGAGGGCGCTGGCGGCCCGGCGCGCGGGTCCGCGCTCCCTGCTCTACGGCCTTGCGCTGCTGTCTTTGTACCTCGCGACGGGCCGAACGGCGTGTCTGTTTTCCGGACTGTTGATCCTGTACCATACCGGCACATCGTGGATCCGGGCCGCCTCGACGACATGAGTCCCTATTCTTTTCGCGAAAGCCATCGTCGTCCGGATAGCCGGGTTGCAGCGCCCCTTCTGTCCCCACGATCTCCACGATCGGTGGATGCACAGAGCTTTAGTTGTCAAACCCATGGTTGATTCTGCACGCCGCTTGTGATACAATGATCATGAAAAGATGTGTCTGTATTTCGCCCGCCTGCTATGACAGTGAGCATTATCAAGGACCGGAAATCAGGAGGTCAACATGTCTGAGAACAAGCGTTATCGTCTGCCTCGTACCACTGCGCGGCGGAGGCGCTGGCAGCGCAGGCGCATGCTCCGCATCGCCGCCATTGCCCTTGCAGCCATCGCGCTCCTGGTGGGAATCCTTCTCTGGATCGCCAGCCGTCGCGCTCCGTCCCCGGAAGATACCTCAGTGGTTGCAACAACTCCTCCCACCGAAGTCGTCGAAGCGTCAGACAGTGCCGGAGCAGAAGTCTCTGAGATTACAGACGGATCGGAACTCGAAGCGGAATGGCCGGAAGAGAATGATTCCGACGTGGAGGCGCTGGCCCCCATCTCCGCCGATGGCAGCGCAGATGCCGCCCCGGAGACTTCCGGCGCACCCGCGGAGACCGAGCCGCCCGCGAGGCCCGTGCTGACCGACATGCCCAATGTGCTCTCCTTCTATCACCCCAAGGACAAGAGCTACTCCCCCCGCGTGCGCTACGGCGACACCTTCTCTGCCAAATGGAAAAAGGGAGATGACATCGGCAGCTTCGAAGTGATCGCTTCCGACGCCGACGCCTGCAAGATCGGCTTCACGCTGCGCTACACGCTGGACGACGGGAGTGAGATCAAGTATTCCATGCTGGCTCCGCAGCACATCGAGCACACGGAGTACATCGAGTGCTGGCTCTATGACGATTATCACCGGGAACCGCACCAGTTCTACTCCCACATCAAGAAGATGGGGGCGAACACGCTGATCACCTCCATCAAGCTCACCAGCGGCCAGCAGATTGACCGCGTGCAGGACATCTGGCTGACGGCCTTCGTCTGCTCTTCGCTGGATGACTTTGACGCCGAGCGGAACTACCTGGGCGACACCTCCTGTACCCTGCACATCACCCGAGAATAGCCCTCCGGAGCATCGAATATGAAAAGAATCCGCAAGATCCTGTACATTTTCCTCGGCATCGCCTGTATCGCCTATTACTTCGTGCTCTGGCACGCCTCGCGCCTGGGCCTGAATCTGAGCGGCATCTGGCCCGCCCTCGGCGCGGTGCTGATCCTCGCGGGGCTGCTTTCTGACAGCCCCCGCGTTCCCCGATGGCTGCACATTGCCTGGCGCGCGGCGCTCTGTCTGGGCATCGCCGCGGTGCTGGCGCTGGAGTGCCTGGTGATCTCCGGCATGCACAGCTCCGCTCCCGCCGGGATGGACTACCTGATCGTGCTGGGTGCGCGGGTGGATCCGGATGGCCCGAGCCCTGCACTGACGCGGCGGCTGAACTGCGTGATGTCGGTGCTGGGCGACCATCCGGATGCGGTCATCATCGCCTCCGGCGGCCAGGGACCGGACGAGGCGATCAGCGAAGCCCAGTGCATCCGGGATGAGCTGGCCAAGCGCGGCGTGGATCCCGAGCGCATCGTGCTGGAGGACCGCTCCACCAACACCGCGGAAAACCTCGCCTATTCCATGGCGCTGATGGACGATCCCGCAGCCCGCACGGGCATCATCACCAACAACTACCACGTGTGGCGCGCGCTGCGCATCGCCCGCAAGACCGGCTTGCAGAACGCCTACGGCATCGCCGCCCCGTACACCGGCTTCACGAAGCTCCACTACATGATCCGCGAGGCCATCGGCATCACCGTGGATTTCTTGCGCGGCAATCTCTGAACGACGCAAAGGGGCAGCTGTCCATGTGCACAGCTGCCCCTTTGCGTCTCTATTGAATTCACAGGATCACACCCACGCCGTCCGGAATCACGGTGACGGACGCCTGCTGCCCCAGCAGCGCAGAGGCCTCCGCCAGCGCCGTATCCACGTCCGGAGCCCAGCGCATGTGCATGTCCTCCACCAGCGACCGGTCCGACTCGCCGGTCACGAACCAGCAGCGTGCACGGCACATCACCCGCGCCAGGATCTGCGCCTGCCACTGGTCGGGCGTGGTTTTCTCCGGCGGGACGCCCTCAATGTCGCGCGCCACGGCCTCCGGTCCGTCCCGCTCGCTGAACCAGCGGAAGAACGCCTCTCCGCCGTGCCCGTCCCCCAGCGCCGCGCACAGTATGATCGCGCCGCCCGGGCGCACACAGCGCTCCGCGGCGGTCATGCCCTTCACGGACTGATAGAGGTTCTGGTCCAGCGGATAGCCGCCGTTGGAGGTGATGGCGATGTCCGACACCACCGGCTCCGCCCGGCAGGCCGCCTCGCACCTGCGGCAGCCCTCCCGATGCGCCACAACCGGGTCTCCCGCCACGGCCTCCACGATGCGCTTGTCGCCGTCCACGAGCACATTGAGGATAAAGGTCAGTCCGGCCCGCTGCGCGGCATAGGCCATGTCCTCGTGGATGGGATTGCCCTCGAGGATGCCCTGCCTCGCTCGGGGATCCCGAATGAAGCGCGCATTGTGGTTGTACAGCACCGTCCTTCTGGACGCAATGCCGGGCAGAATCGCCTTTCTGCCGCCGGAAAAGCCCGCGAAGAAGTGGGGCTCGATAAAGCCCTCCGCCACCACAAGGTCCGCCTCGGCGGCCAGGCGGTTCAACCAGAGCTCTCCGCCGGAGGGGAGCACGCCGAAGTATGCCATCTCCCCGTCATCCGCAGCCCGGTGAACGAAGATGCGCTCACGGGCCGTGATCTCTTCTCCGAAGCGCTCCAGCTGTTCCTCCTGCGTCATCTCCCGGTGCATGCCCGAGGCCACGAGGATCGTGATCTCCGCCTGCGGATTTCCGGAGCGAATCTCCGCCAGCAGCGGCGGCAGCGTGATGCGGCTCGGCACGGGCCGGGTGTGATCGCTGGTGATCACCAGCACGCGCCGCTTTCCCCGGGCCACTTCGGAGAGCCGCGGCGATTCGATGGGATGCTGCAGCGCCTCCTTCACGATGGCGGCCTGATCCCGCTTTTCCGCATTCAGATGCCGGGGCGCAATCACGGCGCTGAGCCTCTCCTCGTCGATGTGC
>JAFWBZ010000393.1 GCA_017537105.1 Clostridia bacterium
AACCCCCGGCCGCTCAGCGACCGGGGGCAATTCATGTCGTTCTCAGAACGTGACGTCCATCCACACGTCGTCGTACATCCAGGCGACGTCGGAGATGTCGTGGTAGTATTCGCAGCGCGCGAGTTCCTCCTCGGAGGGGTTCATGGCGGTGCTGGCCAGCTCCTCCTCGGAGAGGCCCTCGACGACCTGGCGGATCAGCGGGGAGTAGCGGATCTCGTCCACGTTCATCTTGGCGATGTCGGGGCGGCACATGAAGTCGATGAACAGCTCCGCGGCCTCCTTGTGGGCGCTGCCCTTGGGGATGCACATGGCGTCTACCCAGACGTTGCTGCCCTCCTCCGGGATGACATAGACCAGGCTGGGGTTGTCCTTGATGGCATACATGGCGTCACCGTTGTACATCACGGCCATGACGGCCTCGTTGGACGCCATCTTGTCCTTGGCGGTGTCGAGGATATAGCCGGCGATCAGGCCGTCGTCGCGCTGCTTCAGCAGCAGCTCTCCGGCCTCCTGCAGCTCTTCTTCGCTGGTGCTGTTCATGGAATAGCCCAGCTTCTTCAGCACGATGCCGATGGAATCGCGCATGGAATCCATCATGTAGATCTTTCCGGCATAGCGCTCGTCGAACAGGGCGTCCCAGCTGGTGACGGGCTCCTCCACCATGTCGGCGTTGTACAGGATGCCCAGAGTGCCCCACATGTAGGGCACGGAATAGGTGTTGCCGGGATCATAGCTGGCGTCCAGCAGCGCGGGGATCACGTTTTCCATGTTGGGGATGTTCGCGTGATCCAGCGGCTCCAGGCGATCCTCGCGGATCAGGCGCTCGATCATATACTCGGAGGGGATGATGACGTCGTACTCCCCCGCGCCGGCGGCCAGGCGGGTGTACATGTCCTCGTTCTCCTCAAAGTTGGCGTAGTTGATGTGAATGCCCGTCTCCTCCTCGAAGATGTCCAGCACCTGCAGATCGATATAGTCGAACCAGTTGTACACGGTCAGCTCCGTGCCGGCAAAGGGCTTTTCGGTTTCGGCGAGGCCGAAGGCGGAAAATGCGCTGGCCACGAGGGCAACCAGCAGAACGAGGGCAATTCTTTTCATCTGCAGCATCCTTTCTCTCTCGCCGGGCGCGCCGCCCGGCGTTGTATATTGCAAGCCCCGCAGGGCCGGCAGGCGTGGGATCGGAAATCACTGGATGTCCTCCAGCTTCGAGCGCCGGTTCACCAGCAGCAGCAGCGCGAGGATCGCCACGAACATCAGCGTGGAGACCGCGTACAGCGTCGGCCGGATGGGCTTCTTGGTGGCAAAGTACACCAGCATGGACAGGTTCTTGTACTTCTCCGAGGTGGTGAAGTAGGAGATGACGAAGTCGTCCACCGACATGGTGAAGGCCAACAGCGCGCCGGTGAAGATGCCGGGGCTGATCTCCGGTATGATGACCTTGTACAGCGCCTTCATCGGGTGACAGCCCAGATCCAGCGCCGCCTCGTAGAGGTTCGGGTTCATCTGCTTGAACCTCGGCAGCACCGAGAACAGCACGTACGGCGTATCGAAGGCGATGTGGGCCATGATCATCGTCCACTTGCCCAGGCGCACCTTCAAAAACAGGAACATCAGCATCAGCGAGACGCCGGTGACGATGTCGGGCGTGGTCATGGGCAGGTAGGACACGTTGACCAGCAGGCCCGCCCAGCCCTTGTTCATGGCGTGCATGCCGATGGCGCCCAGGGTCCCGATGATTACCGAGAGCACCGTCGCGATGACGGCCACCTCGATGGTGATGCGAAGCGCGCTCAGGATCACCGGATCCCGGAACACCTGCGCGTACCAGTCCAGGGTGAAGCCCGTCCAGCGGGAGCGGGACTCGGAGGCGTTGAAGGACAGCGCCACCATCACGAGGATGGGCGCATACAGAAAGGCCAGCACCACGGCCATCCACACGCCGCGGAAGGCCTTGAAGCCGCGACTGCTCTTCACCACATGCCACCCCCCTCATTGTCCGGGTCCGCCTTGCGCAAGAAGCCGATGGAGATCAAAATCAGCACCAGCATGATCAGCGAAAACGCGCTGCCGATGTTCCAGCGGGAGGGGTTCTGGGAGGAGTTGAAGATGTAGTCGATCATGTCGCCGGCCAGCTTCCGGTTGCCGTTGCTGAGCAGCGTGGCGATGGCGAAGGACGTCACCGCCGGCATGAACACCATCGTGATGCCGGACACGATGCCGGGCACCGACATCGGCAGCACCACGCGGGTGATGACCCGCAGCGGGTTCGCGCCCAGGTCCTCCGCCGCCTCGACGACGGACATGTCCATCTTCTTGAGCACGGAATAGATGGGCAGCACCATGAAGGGCAGATAATTGTACACCAGGCCTGCCAGTACCGCGCCGTCCGTGCCCACCATCTTGACCGGCCCGAGGCCGAGGGCCTGCAGGCCCGCGTTGATCAGGCCGCTGTCGTCCATCAGGGACAGCATGGCCAGCGTGCGGAGCAGCAGGTTCATCCACATGGGCAGGATGATCAGCACCACCAGGCTCTGGCTGTGGGAACAGGCCACGCCCGGCCAGGAAGTAGGCCGTGGGATAGCCGATCAGCAGGCAGATCACCGTGCAGTACAGTGCCATCAGCAGGCTGCGCCCCACCATGTTGATGTAGCGCGGCTTGGTGAACACCTCCCGCACGTTGTCCAGCGTAAAGGCGCCGTTGGCTGTGGTGAAGGCGTAAAACACCACGAAGATCAGCGGCACCACCGCGAACATCATCATCCACAGGGCGTAGGGGGTTGCGTACCAGGATCGCTTCATCGGCTACGCCTCCTCGCTCGCATCCGGCGCCGGGGAGCCCTCCGCCGGCGGCATCTTCTTCATGATGTGAATGTTGTAGGGCACGATGGTCATGCCCACCCGGGTGCCGACGGGCTGCATGGTGGTCGAGTGCACCTTCCACCGATACGCCCCGGAGCGCACCATCATCTCGTAGTGGACGCCCTTGAAGATCACGCTCTCCACCTCGCCCACCAGCATGCCCACATCCTCGCCCACGATCATGATGTCCTCGGGGCGGATGACCACGTCCACGGGCTCGTTCTCGCCAAAGCCCTCGTCGACGCACTGGAACTCCGTCTCGGAGAAGCGCACCAGGTCGTCCTCCAGCATCACGCCGTCCAGGATGTTGCTCTCGCCGATGAAGTCCGCCACGAAGGCGTTCTTCGGCTCGTCGTAGATGCCCTTGGGGTCGCCGATCTGCTGGATGCGTCCGCCGTTCATGACCACGATGGTGTCCGACATGGTCAGGGCCTCCTCCTGGTCGCGGGTCACGTAAATGAACGTGATGCCCAGCTGCTGCTGCATGGCCTTCAGCTCCAGCTGCATCTCCTTGCGCAGCATCAGATCCAGCGCGCCCAGGGGCTCGTTCAGCAGGAGCACCTCCGGCTCGTTCA
>JAFWBZ010000394.1 GCA_017537105.1 Clostridia bacterium
ACATATTTTGAAGCGTGTTCGTGAAAAAACAACCTGGCAAATTGTGATTTAATTCAAATGGATGGTTGCGAAATGACTCCCAAAAGGGTATAATGAGATAGATCACTGTGACCATGCCCGGCCAGGGAATGCCGTGGGCCGATGCCGGGAAGAAGGGATCGGTGCCGCATCAGGCATGGCCGGAGGGAAGACACCTTGAGACAGACTGCTTTCCGAAATTCCGCGAGGTTCCTTGCACTGATGCTGGCTGCCGTTCTGCTGCTGACCGCCTGCCGCGCAAAGCCGTCCGGAGGCGCTCGGGTGCTGCTGGACGGGCGGGAATGGAGCAGCGGTTCCGTCGCGCCGGAGTCCGAAGACGCGCTGCGCGTGTACGTCACGTGGGACGGAGCGGCGCTCATCGACCTGCCCTTCGGCGAGGCGCATCGTGTGCAGGTGCTCCAGCCGGATGGCGAGGAGAACGAAATCGTGCTCACCGGCGACGAGGTATACATGGAGCGCGCGAACTGCGAGAACCAGGACTGCGTGGAGATGGGCAGGGTGACCCGGGACAACTATGAATTGCGCGCGATGGGGGGCTTTATCATCTGCCTGCCGCATCGCGTTTCCGTGGAGGTACGCGGCGAATGATGGCGCCGGATCTGGAGGAGAGGACTTGAAATCGACCGCAAAGACTGTTGCGCGCTTTGGACTGCTGGCGGCGCTGTCGCTGGTGCTGGGATACTTTGACCGCGCGATCCCGATCACCTGGTTTTTGTCCGGCGCGGTGCCGGGCATCAAGCTGGGCCTGGCCAACACCGTGCTGCTCTATGCGGTGTACCTGATGGATTGGCGCACCAGCATCCTGCTGATGCTGACGAAGGTATTCCTGTCCGGGTTCCTGTTTGGCTCCATGAGCGCGATATTGTACAGCCTCTCCGGCGGCATACTGAGCCTCGCCGTGATGCTGCTGGTCCGCAGGAACGCCAAGGTGGGCGCGCTGGTGATCGCCGCGCTCGCTGCGGCCAGCGATGTGATGATCCTCTCGCGCAACCACGCGCCACGCGGCCAGATGCTCTGGTGCGTCATACTGATCGCCCTGGCGTGCCTGGCCGGCATCGCCGCCTTCGTCGTCATCCACCGCAATCCCGCCTACAGCATGCTGGGCACGTCCCTCGCCGGCGCGGTGGCCCACAACATCGGGCAGATCCTCGCCGCGAGCTCCGTGCTGCACACGCCGCAGCTGCTCTACACCTACCTGCCGGTGCTGGTGGGCATCGGCGCGGTGGTCGGCGGACTGACGGGCTTCGTGGCGCAGCGCGTCTTCCGCGCGCTGCGTTTGATGCCCGGGGAATAATCGTGCCGGAGGAATTGTTCATGACCATTCGCAAGCTGGCGCTCATGCTCGCCATCGCGTGCGTCGCCCTCGTTCCGGGCTGCGCCCGCGCTGATGCGACAAAGCAGACCACCGTCGGTTTTTATTTGGACACCGTCATCACGCTGACCGCCTACGTGGAGGACGTGGGCGTGCTGAACGAGGCGCTGCAGTTCTGCGGCGCCTGCGAACAGCTGCTTTCGAGGACCATCGAGGGCAGCGACGTGTGGCGCATCTACCACGCGGAGGGGAATCCCGTGGAGGTCTCCCCGGATACGTTGGAGATCCTTCAGACGGCCAGGCAGGTGAGCGAGCTCTCCGGCGGGGCGTTTGACGTCACCATCGCGCCCGTGTCGACGATGTGGGACTTCACCTCCGGCGCGAAGGTCGTGCCCGACGCGGAGGCGCTGGCCGAGGCGGCGGCGCGCATCGACTACCGCAGGGTGGAGATCGACGGAAGCAGCGTCACGCTGCCCGAGGGCATGATGATCGACCTGGGCGGCATCGCGAAGGGCTACATCGCCGACAAGGTGAAGCGACACCTGATGGACGAGGGCGTGGAGAGCGCCATACTGTCCTTCGGCGGCAACATCGTCGCCATCGGGCAGAAACCGGACGGAAGTCCTTGGAAGGTGGGCATCCAGGACATCGACGCGCCCACCGGCGAGTACATGCTGGTGGCTCAAAACTTCGGCGGCTCCACGGTCACCAGTGGAATCTACGAGCGCGGTTTTGAGCTGGACGGCACCTATTACCACCATATTCTCGATCCCGGCACGGGGTGGCCCGTGCAGAACGAGCTGGCCTCCGTGACCATCTTTTCGGACAGCTCTATGTGGGGCGACGCGCTGGCGACCAGCGCCTTTGCGCTGGGAACGGAGGAGGGCCTCCGCCTGATCGAGGGCCTGGAGGGCATTGAAGCGGTGTTCATTGCGCGCGACCGGTCGGTGACCTATACCTCCGGCGCGCAGGAGTATATGCTGGAATGATCCCAATCAGGGTTTTTCAAGATTTGCCATCAGGGGAGAACGATATGCAAGGGGGATGGGACGTGTGAAGAAAAAACTGCCTTCGTGGATTGTGCTCTGTGCAGTCTGTCTGTGTGCCGTGGTGGTGCTGCTCCTGGCCAACGGATTGACCGCGGGGCGGATCCGCCAGCAAGCGGAGATCGCAGAGCAGGCGCCGCGCATCGACGTGCTGGAGACGGCCAGCGAATTCCGGGAGAGCGATTGGCAATCGGAGAGCTATGCGCTGGACAGCCTCTATGAGGGACTGGACGCGGACGGCGCGACCGTCGGCTACGTGGGCCAGACCACCGTGGACGGCTATCGCGGTCCCGTGAAGGTGCTCGCGGGCGTGGATGCCAACGGCGTCATCACCGGTGTGCGCGTCGGCGGCGAAGCCTTCGATGAGACGCCCGGCCTGGGCGCGCTCACCCGCGAGGCGGCGTTTACCGATCAGTTCAAGGGATTGACGCCGGACATCACGCTGAACGAGGATGTGGACAGCGTGTCTGCCGCGACGATCACGTCGCGCGCGGTGACCAACGGCGTGAATACCATCGCCAGCTGCATCTATGCGGACAAGCTGGGCATGGACAAGCCGGACAAGCGCGCCTCCGCCGGCGGCGCCAATTCCGCCACGGAAAAGGGCTTTGCCGGGGACGTGACGGCGACCATCGAATTCAATGCCGACAACACCATCAAGGCGCTGACCATCGATACGCCCGACGAGACGGAGGGCCTGGGCAAGCGCTGTTCCGAGGAGGACTTTACCAGCCAGTTCATCGGGAAGACCGGCCCCTTCACCTACGGCGAGGACGGCATCGAGGCGGTGTCCGGCGCGACGTTCACGTCCACCGCGGCCATCAACGCCATCAACGCCGTCGTGAGCGGCGGCGGCCAGTCCGGCGATTCCGGCGCCGTCACGGTGCAGGGCTTCGGCGGCGATGTGACCCTTCACGCGGAGCTCAACGAGGATGGAACCGTCGCGTCGCTGACCATCGATACGCCCAATGAGACAGATGGCCTGGGCAAGCGCGCCAGCGAAGAGGCGTTCACCGCGCAGTTCATCGGCAAGGCCGGGCCGTTCACCTATGGCGAGGACGGCATTGAGGCCCTGACCGGCGCCACGGTGACATCGACCGCGGTGCTCGCCGGCCTGAACAGCCTGTATGCGCAGGAACCCGCCGCGGAAGCGCTCGTTGAGGAGCCCGCTGCGGAGGAGCCCGTGGAAGAGGAAGCGCCCGCGGAGGCGGCGGAAGCCGGCGCGCTGGCGGACGGCACATATACCGCTTCGAAGGACACGGGATTCAGCGTGATCGACGTGACGCTGACCGTGGCGGGCGGCAAGATCGCGGAGAGCAAAGTGGAATCCTCCGGCGCAAACGACCTGCTGACGGACGACCAGCGGAGCGCGTGGTCCACACAGATCGTGGATACGCAGGGCGCGGAAGTGGATGCGGTGACGGGCGTGACGATCTCGTCGAACGCGGTGAAGGAAGCGGTGGAGGAGCTGCTGGCGCAGGCCGCCGCGGGCGAAGCCGCGGAGCTGGAGCCCGCCGCATAACATACAAAAGGAAGCGAATGACATGTACGAACTGCTGGAAGGACTCTTTGAGATCATCGTCCGGTACGGCATTCTGATACTGGAGACGATCGGCGCGGCGATCATCCTGTTTTCCGCGGTGAAGGCGCTCATCGGGCTTTTCAAACACGAGCCCGAATTCAAGATCGAGCTGGCGGAGGGAATCGCGACCGCGCTGGGCTTCCTGCTGGGCGGTGAGGCGCTGAAGACCATCATCGCGCCGAACTGGGAGGAGATCGGCATGACCTGCGCCATACTGCTGATGCGCGCGGCGATGTCCGTGCTGATCCATTGGGAAGTCACCAACGAGAAGAAGAAGGCATGAGCCGACCGTCGAGGCGGCTGATACGATTTGGAGGTGCTGAAATTGTCGAACAACAGGACCTTTCGCGGGGGCGTGCATCCGCTGCATGGCTCGCATGAGGGCAAGGCGCCTACGAGGGGCAAGGCGGTGCGGGACTATACCGCCAGGAGCGTAACCATATTGATGGGCATGCATCTCGGCGCGCCCAGTACGCCCTGCGTCCAGGTGGGGGACCATGTAAAGCTCGGCCAGGTGATCGGCGAGCCGGTGGGCTTCCTGGGACTGCCGGTGCATGCCAGCGTCTCCGGAGAGGTGACCGCGGTGGGGCCGGTGCAGTCGGTGAACAATCCCGCCGCGATGGCTGTGACCATCCAAAATGACTTCAAGGACGAGTGGGTGGAGGGGCTGGAGCCCCTGGGCAGCGTGGAGACCTGTCCCGCGGAAAAGATCGTTCCCGCCATCAAGGCCGCGGGCATCTGCGGCATGGGCGGCGCTTCCTTTCCGACCCACGTGAAATTCGCGGTCAAGGAAGGCCAGTATTGCGACACCATCATCCTCAACGGCGCGGAGTGCGAAACGCACCTGACCTGCGACCACCGGCTGATGCTGGAGCGCAGCAGCCGCGTGGTGGACGGCCTTCGGGCGGCCATGCGTGCGCTGAACGTGAAAAAGGGCATCATCGCCATCGAGGACAACAAGCCGGACGCCATCGAGGCGATGCGGCAGGCGGCCCAGGGGCGTTTGGGCGTCGAGGTGATGGCGCTGCAGACCAAGTACCCGCAGGGCGGTGAGAAACAGCTGATTCAGGTGGTGACCGGACGCGAGGTGCCCACCAAGAAGCTGCCGCTGGACGTGCACGTGATCGTGCTGAACGTGGGCACGGCCGCGGCGATCGCCGATGCGGTGATCGAGGGCAAGCCCGTCATCTCCCGCATCACCACCGTGACCGGCCGCGTCAAGGAGCCGGCAAACCTGCGCGTGCGGATCGGCACCAGCGTGGCGGACCTGCTCCGGGAGTGCGGCGGCTTCAGCATGGACAGCGCCCACGTGGGCAAGATCTGCCTGGGCGGCGCCATGACGGGACTACCGTGCCCCAGCGTGCACATCCCCATCACCAAGGCCAACAACGGCGTGGTGGTCTACTGCGCGAAGGAGGCCGTGGAGCTCGAGGAATCGCCCTGCATCCGCTGCGGGCGATGCGTGGACGCGTGCCCCATCGGGCTCAATCCCTATAAGCTCAAGTACCTGTGCGACGCGCAGGACATGCAGGGCGCCGCGGCGGCCAACGTGATGGACTGCGTCGTCTGCGGCAGCTGCTCCTATATCTGCCCGGCGCACCGGGTGCTGACGCCGTCGTTCAAGGCAATGAAGGACAAGATCGCTGCGGAAGCGAAGAAAGGAAAGGGGTAATCGGTCATGAATCTCCATCTGTCTCCGGCACCCCATGTACACAGCAATCAGTCCACGCGGGTGCTCATGCGCAACGTGCTCGTCGCGCTGATCCCCTGCGTCGTCGCGGGCATCTGCCTGTTCGGCTACAGCGCGGCGCTGCTGATGCTGGCATCCGTGCTCACCGCGGTGGTCGCGGAATACATCTGGCAGCGGGCCACGGGGAATAAGGTGCGCGTCGGCGACCTTTCCGCCGTCGTCACCGGCCTGATCCTGGCGCTCAACCTGCCGCCGCAGGCGCCGCTGTGGCTGGCGGTGGTGGGCAGCGCGTTTGCCATCGTCATCGTCAAGGGGCTCTTCGGCGGCCTGGGCGACAACTTCATCAACCCGGCGATGGCCGCCCGCGCGCTGCTGCTGGCCTCCTGGCCGCGCTACATGACGGTGTGGACCGCGCCGACGGGCTTGAATTCCTCGGTGGACGCGGTGTCCGCCGCCACGCCGCTGCTCACGCCCGGCAGCTACTCCCTCGGGCAGCTGTTCCTCGGCAACATTCCCGGGTCCGTCGGCGAGGTGTGCAAGCTGGCCATACTGCTGGGCCTCGCGTACCTGCTGTTCACCCATACGATTACCTGGCGCATCCCGGCGGTCATGGTCGCCTCGACCTTTGTGTTCACCTGGCTGTTCGGCAAAAACCCGCTGACCTCGGTGCTGTCCGGCGGCGTGCTGTTCGCGGCGGTATTCATGGCGACGGACTACGTCACCTGCCCGATGACCGCGCCGGGACAGTTCGTCTACGCGGCGGGCATCGGCCTGGTGATCGCGCTCATTCGCTGCTTCGGCGGCTATCCCGAGGGCGTGACCTACGCGATCCTGCTGATGAACATCGCTGCGCCGCTGCTGGACCACGTCTTCAAGCGGCGCGTCTACGGATATGAAAAGGGGGCGAAGGTGCAAAATGGCTGAGAAGAAATCCATGGGCGCGCTCCTCATAAGCGGCCTGCTGAAGGAGAATCCCCTGCTCCGCCTGGCCCTGGGGCTCTGCCCCGCGCTGGCGGTGACCACCACCGCCTTTAACGGCCTGGGCATGGGCATCGCCACCGCGTGCGTGCTGCTCTGCACGAGCGTCGTGGTTTCCCTGCTGCGCGACCTGCTCCCGGAGAAGGGGCGCTTCGTCGCGTTCCTGGTCATCAGCGCCGCGTTCGCCACCCTCGCCCAGATGGTGCTGAAGGGATGGCAGCCCGCGCTCTGCGCCTCGCTGGGCATCTTCGTGCCGCTGATCGCCGTCAACTGCCTGATCCTGAACCGCGCGGACGCCTTTGCCGCGCAGAACAGCCCTGCGGCGGCCATTGCCGACGCGGTGGGCATGGGCCTTGGGTACATCGTCGCCATGACGCTGACCGGCGCTGTGCGCGAGCTGCTCGGCGCGGGCACCGTGTTCGGACAGCGCGTGCTTGCCGCCGGATATCAGCCGGTGCTGCTGGCGGTCATGCCCGCCGGCGGACTGCTGGTGGTCGGCCTCTTGATCGGCATCGCCAACGCCATTGCGGCGCGGCATTCCGGGAAAAAGGAGGGTGAGTCCGCATGAGTGATGTCTCTCGCGCGTTGCTGTTCCTGGTGAGCTGCGTGTTCACCCAGAACGTCATCTTTGCCCGCCTGCTGGTCAGCCGCTCCGCGGTGGAATCTCGCAGGATCGGCGCGGCGGCAGGCCTCGGCCTGTTCACCGCTGTGGTCATTGCGCTGTCTTCGGTACTCGCGTGGATCCTCTACAGTTGGATCCTGAAGCCGCTGCACGCCGAAAGCCTGTATCTGGTGGCGTTCGTGCTGGTCATCGCGGCATGCACGCAGCTGGCCGCGCTGTGCCTGGGGAAGATCCGCCCCGCCCTCGCGGAGGGCCTGGGGAACTGCCTGGCGCTGGTGGCCGCCAACTGTGCGGTGCTGGGCATCGCGCTGCTGAACGTGGAGACGGGCTGCGGCATCGGACAGGCGTTCCTGAACGGCCTGTTCAGCGGCCTGGGCTACCTCGTCGCGCTGGTCTGCATGGCGGGCGTGCAGGAGCGCCTGGAGTATTCCAAGATCCCTGCGCCCCTCAAGGGCCTGCCCATTTCGTTGATCTCCGCGTCCCTGATGGCGCTGGCCTTCATGGGCTTTGCGGGGATGGCGTGACGTTCAACCGACCGACGTCTGTTTTTGCGATGCCGGCCACAGCATGGAAGACAAGGGTGATGTGACATGATCAGAAGAGGATTGGCCCTGCTGCTGGCGCTGCTGCTCTGCGGCGCGCTGGCGTTTGCGGATGCTGCGCTGCCGGATGCAGAGCAGCCCGATGCGGCGGAGGCGGAGGAGAATGCCGGGGAGCCGTCGGAGGAGGAAGCGCCACGGCCCGCGAAGGGCTATGTGCTGGTGTCCACCTCCACCCAGACCGGCTGGCTTCCGCTGCCGGAGGAGGGCGAGTATTCCTATCACCTGAAGCAGACCATGCCGGACGGCACCGAGGTGGAGAACGTCATCCATCTGACGCCCGACGGCGTCTACATGGAGGACTCGACCTGCGAAAACCACGACTGCGTCGAGCAGGGCGAGGTCACGCTGGAGAACCGCGAAGAGCGCATTCTCAGCAACATGATCATCTGTCTGCCCAACCAGGTGTGGCTGCAGCTCTTCACGCCCGAGGAGGTGCTGGAGATGGTCCAGGAGCAGCAGAGCGCCGGCTGAAGAACTGAAATGCCGACCGGCGTTTCTTCTGTACGCTGCTTGTGTTTTTCGGGGCTCTGCCGGATCGTGCGCAGGGCCCCTGTTCTTTTCTTTGCATGGAGGAGGTGCGGATGTGCCGGAGCTGAAGCTGCCCTTTTTGGGGCATGGCGGAGATTACAACCCGGACCAGTGGCGAGACCGGCCGGATATCCTCGAAGAGGACGTGCGGCTGATGAAGCTCGCCGGGTGCAACCTGATGAGCGTGGGCATCTTCGCCTGGTCCGCGCTGGAGCCCCGGGAGGGTGAATATGACTTTGGCTGGCTGGGGGACGTCCTGGACCGGCTCCACGCCGCGGGCATCTCGGTCTTCCTGGCCACGCCCAGCGGCGCGCGTCCCGCGTGGATGAGCCGCCGGTACCCTGAGGTGCTGCGCGTTCGTCCGGACGGCCAGCGAAACCTCCACGGCGAACGCCACAATCACTGCTTCACCTCGCCGGTGTACCGCGCCTTTGTGGGCAGGATCAACCGGGCTTTGGTGGAGCGCTTCGGGCACCACCCGGCGGTGGTGGGCTGGCATCTCTCCAACGAATACGGGGGCGAGTGCCACTGCGCGCTGTGCCAGCAGGCCTTCCGGGCGTGGCTGAAGGCGCGCTACGGCACGCTGGAGGCGCTGAACCGCGCCTGGTGGACCGGATTCTGGAGCAAGACCTACTCCGACTGGGAGGAGCTGCACAGCCCGTCGCCGGTGGGCGAGACCTCCATTCACGGGCTGAACCTGGCCTGGCGGCGGTTTGTGACGCATCAGACGGCGGATTTCATGCGGGCGGAGGCGGCGCCGATTCGGGAAGTGACGCCGGAGCTGCCCGTCACCACCAACCTGATGGAGATCTTCGGCGGGCTGGACTATTTCGAATTCTGCCGGGATCTGGACTTTGCGAGCTTCGACAGCTACCCCCGCTGGGGCGGGCCGGACGGGGAGTGGACCGCGCTGTGCGCCGCCTTCAACTACGACTGGATGCGCACGCTTAAGCAGAGGCCCTTTGCGCTGATGGAATCCACACCGTCCCAGGTGAACTGGCACGACGTCTGCAAGCTGAAGAAACCCGGCATGCATCTGTTGTCCAGCCTGCAGGCGGTGGCCCACGGTGCGGACACGGTGCAGTACTTCCAGTGGCGCAAGAGCCGCGGCGCGGCGGAGAAATTCCACGGCGCGGTGGTGGACCACGTGGGACACGAGCATACCCGCACGTTCCGGGAGGTGCAGTCGGTGTCCGGGGCGCTGGCAAAGCTCGACGACGTGCGCGGCGCGATGCCCGAGGTGCGCGCGGCGCTGCTGTTCGACACGCAGAACCGCTGGGCGTTGGAGGACTGCCAGGGCCCGCGGCGGGACATGGGCTATCTGGAGACGGTGCTGGAACACTATCGCGCGCTGCGCCGGCATGGCGTCGCGCTGGATGTCATCGACGAGACCTGCGACTTCGAGCGCTATCATCTGGTGGCCGCGCCGATGCTGTACATGCTGCGCCCCGGCGTCGCGGAGCGGCTGGAGGCCTTCGTGCGCAGGGGTGGCACGCTGGTGTGCAGCTGCCGCACCGGCTGCGTGGACGAGGACGACCTGTGCTTTCTGGGCGACTTTCCCGGGCCTCTGCGGCAGACGCTGGGCCTGTGGGTCGAGGAGACCGACGCGCTGTACGACGGCGAGGCCAACGGCATCCGCATGAACGACGGGCGCAGCTATACCTGCCGCGCGCTGTGCGACCGCATTCATCCGGAGACTGCGGAGACGCTGGGCGTGTATACCGCGGATTTCTACGCCGGGGAGCCCTGCGTGACGCGCAACGGGCTGGGCGAGGGAGCGGCCTATTACATCGCCACACGGCCCGATGCGGAATTTCTGGACGACTTCTACACAGGGATCGCGGATCGTGCGGGGCTCGAATGCCCGCTTCGGGGGCTGCCGGTCGGCGTCGGGGCCATGGCGCGCGGCGGCCTGCTGTTCGTGATGAACTTCACCGGAAGGGCCGTCCGCGCGTCGCTGCCGGAGGGCGTGGACGTGCTGGCGGGCCGCCGGACCGGCGGGGAAACGGAGCTTCCGGTGAACGGCGTGCTGGCGATACGGCCCGGCCGTTGAACGACGACGGGGCACAAATGCGAAGAAGGGGAGAACAGGATGGGCATTGTCTACGAGGAAGGCACGAGGGTATTCTCGCTGGAGACGGTGCATTCCCTGTACCAGATGCAGGTGGGCGAGGGCGGCGTGCTGCTGCAGCTCTACTATGGCCATAGGACCCGAGCGGACATGCGCTATCTGCTGCGCTGCGCGGATCGCGGCTTTTCCGGAAATCCCTATGCGCAGCGGGACAACCGCGCCTGGTCGCTGGACACGCTGCCGCAGGCGTATTCCGGGAGCGGCGTGGGCGACTACCGGGTGAGCGCATTGCAGCTGAGGTGCGAAAACGGCAGCCGCAGCGTGGATTTGCGCTACCGTTCGCACAGGATCTTTCACGGCAAGCGCAGGC
>JAFWBZ010000395.1 GCA_017537105.1 Clostridia bacterium
CGCAGGCCCTCCATCGGCGGCACGGCCTCCGGCACGCCATAGACGAGCTCGCCCCGCGCCTCCAGACGCATGTCCCGGAGGAATTCCGGCAGGGTACAGACCTCCTGCGCCAGCCGCGCGACGCGCCTCTCCGCCTCCGGATCGCTTCGGCGGGGCTTTGCGCCGCCCTTGCGCTTCTCTCGCGCACAAACCCCCCCGGCCTTCCGCAGCCGGGCGGCAAAGTGGCCGTCCCCCCGCACGCGATGCGGAAAGGCCCGCAGCATGCCGCGCCCGGATTCGCCGAGTCCCGGCAGGCGGAAGTCCTCCGGCACAAACTCGGGGTGCCGCGCCAGGAAGCCCTCCACGCTGCCCTCGTTCTCCAGGCGGTTGAAGGTGCAGGTGGAATACACCAGCCGGCCGCCGGGCTTCAGCATCTCCGCCGCCCGGTCGAGGATCTCCGCCTGACGGCCCGCGCACCCCTGGGGCGCGCCGGGCTGCCACTCCTCCCGCGCCGCGGGGTCCCTGCGGAACATACCCTCGCCGGAGCAGGGCGCGTCCACCAGAATGGCGTCAAAGGTCTCCGGCCACCGGCCTGCGAGGCGGTCCGGCAGCGCGTTGACCACGATGGCATTGGCCGCGCCCATGCGCTCCAGGTTTCCCGCCAGCACCCTGGCGCGTCCGGGCTCGGGATCGTTGGAGACGAGCAGCCCGCGGTTGTCCATCGCTGCGGCGATCTGGGTGGACTTGCCGCCGGGGGCCGCGCAGAGGTCGAGCACGACTTCGCCGGGCCGCGCATCCAGCGCCGCGGAGGCCAGCATGGCGCTGGCCTCCTGGAGGTAATACGCTCCCGCCCAGTGCGCGATGTCCGCGCCGGGCCGCGCGCCCTCCCGCAGATAGCGGCCAAGGGGCTCCCAGGGCACCGCGCCGTCGACGAACGCCTCCGCCGCTTCCTCCGCCCCGTCCCTTCGGGGGTTCAGGCGCAGCGCCAGCGCCGGCGGCGCCTCCATGGCACGCAAAAATGCCGGGGACTCGTCCCCCAGCATTTCGCGCATTTGATTCAAAAAGGCGATGGGCAGCTCGGGCATCAACGGCCTTCCTCCTTCTCCGCCTGTCCGGCCTCGGAATCGGATGTTTCGGGCGCGCGGTCTTCCCGCAGCTTTTCCGGCGCGCGCACATAGGCGCCGCTCTCGGTGGGCAGGCCCTTTTCCCGCAGGCGGTTCTCGGAGACCGCACGCACGATGGCGTAAAGCAGCGCAAACACCGGCACGCCCAGCAGCATTCCGGCGAAGCCAAACAGGCCCGCGCCGATGACGATGGAGATCATGACCCAGAAGGCGGACACGCCCACGTAGTCGCCCAGAATGAAGGGGCCGAGGACGTTGCCGTCGATCTGCTGCAGGATGATGATGAATATGGCGAACCACAGCGCGCTCAGCGGGTTGACCAGCAGCAGGATCAATATGCAGGGCACCGCGCCGATGAACGGCCCGAAGAAGGGGATGATGTTTGTCAGGCCGACGACCACGGAAATCAGCAGCGGATATTCGATGCGGAAGATCAGCATGCACACATAGCAGACCACGCCGATGATCATCGAGTCCAGGATCTTGCCGGTGATGAAGCCCGCGAAGACCTTGTGCGCGCGCCGCGTCCAATAGATCAGCGTTTCGCAGGTGGAGCGCTTGAAAAGGGAGTAGCACAGCTTCTTCATCTGAGCGCAGAAGGTCTCCTTGTCCAGCAGCAGGTAAAAGGCCGCGATCAGCCCCACCAGGACGTGGAGCACCACCGCGTACACGCCGCTGGAGATGCCGCCCGCGATGGCCATCACATTGTTGACCAGCAGGGAGGTGTAGTTCATCAGCTCGGACACCACCTTCTCCCAGGCGATGACCAGCTGTTCCCCCTCGATGCTCAGAAACTCGAACTTCAGCAGAAGCTGCTCGATGCTTTTTTCGTTGGAGGTGATGAAGTTTGCGATGTACTGCAGTATGGATTTGACGGAGGTGATCAGCTGCGGCAGCAGGATCGCAAAGAACCCCGCCAGCAGCGCCAGCAGCAGCAGAAACGCAATGGAAGTGGACAGCGCGCGGTTCAACCGCGGATGCGCCTTCTTCCGAAACAGCGTCCGGTTGAAGAACCACTCCAGCTTGTTGACCACCGGCAGCAGCAGAAACGCGAGGGCAAAGCCGATCAAAAACGGCATCAGCACGTCGATGATGCTGAAGATCGCGGCCCATATCTTTTCGAAATAGAGCAGCAGCATCGTCAACAGCACGCCGACGCACAGCACGGTGATGGCGGCGCGCGTCTTGCCTCGCAGTTCCTCGGGAATCCAGGACTTCATCTCTGCCTCCGTACAATCCAAGCGGTTCTGTTCACAGAATGGGTACAATTCCATTATAGCAAACCGCCGCGTCATCTTCAAGTGGGGATTGCGCCAAGAATGGTACAAAAGGTCATTTCTTCATATTATATATCATCGTCATATCCGAAGTTATCCTCCGTCGGGGAGATGATTGTTCGGGTTTTCCCGGAGTCTTTCAGATAATCGCCGCCAAAGCTCGGCTGGCGCGGCCTCCCCGTCGAGAAAAACACGAACGATCTCCTCCGCCTCCAATTTCCAACTGCCGTCGACGCAGCGGGGCGCCGAGAGCCCCGGCGCACGCAGCGCCTGCTCCATGGACAGCAGCGCATCGCCCGCCGGATAGCCGGAGGCGGCCTCCGTGACCGAAAACGCGCCGACGGAGGCCAGTGTGCCCTGGCAGTCATCGCTCAGCAGATGAAGGAGAAGCGCCTCGCAAAGCGCCCGGCGTTCCGCGGCGTCCGCGGCCTGGGAACGGACGATCCCGAGAAACAGCAGCTGGTCCGTGAACGCGCTGTCGCCGGTGGCCGCCAGGCGCCAGTCCACGCCACGCCCCTGCTCGGACAGCGCCTCCAGCCGCCGCACTTCCCGCTGGGTGACGGGCATCGCGGCGAGCTCGCCATTCTGAAACGCCCGAAAGGCGTCTGCGCGAAGCGCGAAGTCCGCGGGCAGGGCGCAGTCCAGCGTGCCCGCCGGCGTCGGCGCGGGCGTGGGCGCTGCGGTGGCATTCCCGGCGGCCAGGCCGAGATCCATCTCTCCCGGGTCCGGCTCCGGCGATACAGCGTCCGCGCGTTCGGACCAGCGCGCGGAGCAAAGCGCCAGCAGCGCCGCGCTCCACTGGTGCCACGGCTCGTCCGGCAGTGCGGAGACCTCTGCGCCCGCATCGCGCCAGCTGCCGGGA
>JAFWBZ010000396.1 GCA_017537105.1 Clostridia bacterium
ACTACTTCAAGTACACCGGCCAGACCCGCGAGCAGATGCGCGAGATGTACAAGCCCCAGGCCGAGGAGCGCGTGAAGACCCAGCTGGTGCTGGAGGCCGTGAAGAAGGCCGAGAGCATCGAGGCGAACGAGGAGGAGATCGACGCCGAGATCGCCAAGTACGCCGAGCAGATCAAGAAGCCCCTCGAGGAGGCCAAGCAGGGCCTGTCCGACGGCGACAAGGAGTACTTCTCCGACATTGCCACGATGCAGAAGACCCTCAAGTTCCTGAAGGACAACGCGGAATAAGCGTCGTCTTCCATCGGAACCGCTGACAGGAAACGGATTGCCACGTCGCCGGACATGCCCGGCTTCCCCGCAATGCGCGGCGCGCGTCATTCGGGGCGGATCGACGGTCGCCCCGCGGTCCGTCGGGCGGCGTGGAAATCCGTTCCTTTCTTCCCGGCGGTCCGCGCCAAACCGGCGCGGCATAAACCCGTCGGCCGGGGTCATACTAATCAATACCCTCGGGCAGGCGCGGAATCCGCCCGGGCGCCGATGCGCCCCGCACCCGCCGTCCGTCCCCCATTCAAAAAAACCAGGAGGTGTTACCATGCCCTTGATCCCCTATGTCATCGAACAAACCAACCGCGGCGAACGCAGCTACGACATCTATTCCCGGCTGCTGAAGGACCGCATCATCTTCCTGGGCGGTCCCATCGACGACGACGTGGCCAACACCGTCGTCGCGCAGATGCTCTTCCTGGAGATGGAGGACCCCGACCAGGACATCATGCTCTACATCAACAGCCCCGGCGGCTCCGTCTCCGCGGGCATGGCCATCTACGACACCATGAAGTACCTGAAGTGCGAGGTTTCCACGCTGTGCATCGGCATGGCGGCGTCCATGGGCGCCTTCCTGCTGGCGGCGGGCGCGAAGGGCAAGCGCAAGGCGCTGCCCCACGCGGAAATCATGATCCATCAGCCCCTCGGCGGCGCGCAGGGCCAGGCGACGGACATCCAGATCCACGCCGAGCAGATCCTGCGCATCAAGAAGACCATGAACGAGCTGTTGGCCGAGAACACCGGCAAGTCGCTCAAGGCCGTCGAAAAGGACACGGAACGCGATCACTTCATGACCGCGGAGCAGGCCAAGGACTACGGACTGATCGACGAAATCATCGCCCCGAGGAGATAAGCAATGCCCAACAAAGATTCCAACAATCGTCGCGTCGTGCGCTGCTCCTTCTGCGGCAAGACGCAGGACCAAGTGCGCAAGCTGGTTTCCGGCCCCAACAACACCTATATCTGCAACGAATGCGTGCTGCTGTGCAACGAGATCGTCTCCGACGACGTGGAGTCCATCGGCCGCGCCGGGGAACCGGAGATCAAGAAGCCCCAGGAGATCAAAGAGATCCTGGACCAGTACGTCGTCGGCCAGGAGCAGGCCAAGAAGGCGTTGTCCGTGGCCGTGTACAACCACTACAAGCGCATCCAGTGCATGGGCGGCAAGAAGAGCGACGTGGAGCTGCAGAAGTCCAACATCGTCATGCTCGGCCCCACCGGCTGCGGCAAGACCTACCTGGCCCAGACGCTGGCGAAGATCCTGAACGTGCCCTTCGCCATCGGCGACGCCACCTCGCTGACCGAGGCCGGCTACGTGGGCGAGGACGTGGAGAACATCCTGCTCCGGCTCATCCAGAACGCCGACTTCGACGTGGAGCTGGCCCAGCGCGGCATCATCTACATCGACGAGATCGACAAGATCGCCCGCAAGAGCGAGAACCCCTCCATCACCCGCGACGTGTCCGGCGAGGGCGTGCAGCAGGCGCTGCTGAAGATCCTCGAAGGCACCATCGCGTCCGTGCCCCCGCAGGGCGGCCGCAAACACCCGCTGCAGGAGTTCATCCAGATCGACACCTCGAACATACTGTTCATCTGCGGCGGCGCCTTCGACGGCATCGAAAAGATCGTCGAGAGCCGCATCGGCAAGAAGGTCATGGGCTTCGGCGCGGAGATCAAGGGCAAGCACGACCACACCGACGCCGAGATCATGTCCCAGGTGCGACCGGAGGACCTGCTCAAGTTCGGCCTGATCCCCGAGTTCATCGGCCGGCTGCCTGTGCTGGTCACGCTGAACAGCCTGGACGAGGAGGCCCTGGTGAATATCCTCACCGAGCCCAAGAACGCGCTGACCCGCCAGTACGCGAAGCTGCTCAGCTTTGACGACGTGGAGCTGGAGTTCACCCCGGAGGCGCTCCAGGCCATCGCCCAGCAGGCCCTCGGCCGCAAGAGCGGCGCCCGCGGCCTGCGCGCGATCATCGAGGGCGTGATGATGGACACCATGTACGAGCTCCCCTCCATGGAGGGCGTCAAGAAGTGCATCATCACCAAGGAGTCCGTGCTGAACGGCGAAAAGCCCCGGCTGATCTTCGCCCAGCCCGAGCTGACCGAGGAGAAAGCCCTGCCCGCGCCCAAGAAGACCCGGGCCAGCACCAAGCCCTCGGCGTAAATGCGGCGCTCAATGCAAAGCCACCTGCCCCGTGCGGGCAGGCGGCTTTGTTTTGGTTCTTCGCGGAAGCACGAAGACCTTTTTCTTCTCTATTCGGCATCGTCCGGCCAGAACAGCTCGTCCAGCGTCCGGCCCAGCGCCCGGCAGATGGCCAGGCACAGCTTGATGGTGGGGTTGTAGTCGCCCTTTTCGATGGCGTTGATGGTCTGGCGGGACACGCCCACGGCATCGGCCAGCTGCTGCTGGGAGAGATCCTTTGCTGCGCGGGCGCTCTTCAGCTTCAGATTTTTCATGTCACTCCTCCCCGCCCCGCCGGTCCCGTGCCAGCTTGATCAGCGCGCACACCAGGATCGCCGCCAGCATGATGCCCGTCATCAGGTTCGCGTTTTCGTACAGCCGCGCCTCGAGAGTCGCGCCGCGCACCAGCCGCCCGATGCCGATGGCCAGGTTGAGCGCGCTGACCACGGCCAGCACGGCAAGCCAGGCCGCGGGCCGGTCGGACGTGCGGAAATAGGCGTCGTGGAAGATGCTGTATCCCGCAAACACCGCCACTGACAACAGCAGGCCCAGCAGCACCGAGTGGCTGTTGCTGAAAAACGGCACCTGCATGGCGTTCAGAACCATCCAGGCCGCCAGGTAGATCAATATCGTGGCGTAGGCCACGGTAAACGCCCTGCCCCGCACGATCTGCTGCCGCTCGTCGTACTCGCCCGGCTTTCCGCCCCGGGCAAGCACAATCTTGCGGACCACCAGGCATGCTACTGCCACGATCAACAGCCCCACGACCACTCCGATCGCCCATTCCACATTCATATTGCAGCACCTCCGTATGTTTCCTTTCTCTGTGCGCCGACAGCTCTCTTTCATCGGCAGGACCAGTATAACTCCTGTGCTACATTTTGTCAAGTATATCTTACAAATTTTCAAAAATATTTTTCTTATCCCGCGTCGATCCCGGAAATCGCGACGCCATCGGCGCCGACATTTTACCTGTGCGTTTTCCTGTGGTAACAATGGAGTGCTATAATCGTTGACGCGTTAACAATTAACCAGTCAACAAACGAGGTGACCCTTATGGAAAGCACACCGTCGCCATCCCGCGGCGACCGCACCCACACCGCCATCGACCGGCTGGTGCGGGTCATGCGGCTGCACCACCGGGTGATCGAACGTCGCATCGACGGGCTGGGCATCCACCACAGCCAGCATCGCATGCTGATGCGGCTGTCCTGCACGGGCGGCGCAGCGTCCCTGAAGGACCTGGCCGCGGCGCTGGACGTGAGCCCCGCCTGCGTAGCGCGCACGCTGAAGGCGCTGAACGCCGCCGGATTGATCGACAAGAGCGAGGGCGCGGATGGGCGCCGCCGGGAGATCGGCATCCTGCCCAAGGGCCAGCGGCTGATCGACGACTCCTTCAAGACCTTCCGGGAGATCGACCGCGAGATGTTTGCGGGCATCTCGGACGAGGAAGTCCGCCAGCTGACCGACATCCTCTCCCGCATCCACCAAAACCTCGCCGATATGGAAAACCGGAATGCCTCCCCGGAAAGGAGCGAAGCAAGCCTATGAAATGGTCCAAATACGTCAAGCCGTACTGGAAGTACTTCGTGCTCGGCCCGCTGTGCATGATCGTGGAGGTGCTGGGCGAGGTGCTGATGCCCAAGTGGTACAGCCGCATTCTGAACATCGGCATCGAAAACCACGATGTCGGCTTCATCGTCCTCACCTGTCTGTTGATGGTGCTGACGGCCCTTCTGATGATGGGCGGCGGCGTGGGCGGCGCGTGGTTCGGCTCCAAGGCCGCGGTGAACTTTGCCGGGGACCTGCGCCGGGACGTATACGCCAAGGTGCAGCAGTTCTCCTTCGCCAACATCGACAAGTACTCCACCGGCTCGCTGGTCACGCGCCTGACCAACGATGTGACGCAGCTGATGAACTTCGTGAACATGCTGCTGCGCATGTTCCTGCGCGCCCCGGGCATGATGATCGGCGCACTGATCATGGCCATCAGCATGAATCCCAGCCTGGCGCGGGTGCTGGCGGTCACCATCCCGCTGATCGCCCTCGCCGAGGTGCTGATCATCCGCGCCGGCTTCCCCCGCTTTGGCGCCATGCAGGAGAAGATGGACCACCTGAATTCCACCATTCAGGAGAGCCTGACCAACATCCGCGTGGTGAAGTCCTTCGTGCGTGAAAAGCACGAGGACGAGAAGTTCGCCCGATCCAACCAGGCCCTGAAGGACGCCGCCATGCGCGCCCTGGGCGTGGTCATCTTCATGATGCCCATGATGATGCTGCTCATGAACCTCACCAGCGTGGCGGTCACCTGGTTCGGCGGACGACAGGTCATCGCGGGCACGATGCCCCTGGGCGACTTCAACGCCTTTCTGACCTACATCACCCAGATTTTGATGTCGCTCATGATGATGAGCATGCTGTTCATGAACTCCTCCCGCGCGCTGGCGTCGTCCCGCCGCATCCGGGAGGTCATGGAGGAGGAGATCGACCTCCCCGACGAGCATGCCGCCCACCGCGACGCGCTGGTGACCCGCGGCGAGGTCGAGTTCCGGAACGTCTCCTTCCGCTACTACAAGAACAGCGAGAACAAGGTGCTGGACGACATCAGCCTGCACATCGACGCGGGCGAGACGGTGGGCGTCATCGGCTCCACCGGCTGCGGAAAGAGCACGCTGGTCTCGATGATCCCGCGGCTCTACGACGCGGACGAGGGCAGCGTCCTGGTGGACGGCATCGACGTGAAGGACTACAGCCTCTACAACCTGCGCGAGGGTGTGGGCATGGTGCTGCAGAAGAACGTGCTGTTCTCCGGCACCATCGCGGACAACCTGCGCTGGGGCGACGAGCGGGCCACCGACGAAGAAATGGCCGAGGCCGCCCGGAGCGCCCAGGCGGATGGCTTCATCCGCAGCTTCGCCGAGGGCTATGAGACCGAGCTGGAGCAGGGCGGCGTCAACGTGTCCGGCGGACAGCGCCAGCGCCTGTGCATCGCCCGCGCGCTGCTGAAGCGCCCGAAGATCCTGATCCTGGACGACTCCACCTCCGCCGTGGACACGGCCACCGAGGCCTCCATCCGCGAAGCCTTCCGCAACGAATTGCGGGACGCCACGAAGATCATCATTGCCCAGCGCATCACCAGCGTCATGGAGGCGGACAAGATCATCGTGATGGACGACGGCGCGGTCACCGGCATCGGCACCCACGAGGAGCTGCTGGCCGGCAACAGCGCCTACCAGGAAATCTACCACTCCCAGATGGACGGGAAGAAGGAGGCGGTCTGATGGCGCGCTCGCTTGAGAAGCTGCAGAAGCAGTACAACTCCACCGCGGCGGCCTCGTCCCGGGGTCCCATGGCCGCCACCAACAACTTCAAGGGCCGCCCCGCCCACAGCCGGGCGACCATCGGCCGCATCTTCGGCTACGTGGGCCGCTATTGGAAGCGCCTGATCCTGGTGTTCCTGTGCATGCTGCTGTCCACCGGCGCCATGCTGGTGGGCAGCTACCTGCTGCGCCCGATCATCAACCGCATCGCGGACGGCAGCATTCCCGCGGCCGACCGGCTGGCCTATCTGGCGCGGATGCTCGTGGTGCTGGTCGGCGTGTACCTGGCGGCCATCGGCGGCTCCTATCTGCAGAGCCGGCTGATGATCGGCATCTCCCGGACCGCCATACAGACCATCCGCAACGACCTGTTCACGAAGCTGGAGCGACTTCCCCTGCGGTTCCACGACAACCAGACCACCGGCGAGCTGATGAGCCGCTTCACCAACGACGTGGACAACATCGGCCTGATGCTGGACCAGTCGCTGATGTCCCTGCTGTCGGGCGTCATCAACCTGATCGGCACGCTGTCCATGATGATCTACACGAACATCTGGCTCACGCTGATCACGCTGGTGTTCATCCCCATCTTCACGCTGTGCAGCCGCTTCATCATCGCCAAGAGCCGCAAGTACTACTCGGCCCAGCAGGCGGCCCTGGGCGCCGCCAACGGCTACATCGAGGAGTCCGTGGCGGGGCAGAAGGTCGTGAAGGTGTTCAACCACGAGGCCGACTGCGAGGCGGAATTCGGCGCGCTGAACGACGATTTGCGCGACAAGCAGATGAAGGCCATGTTCTTCGGCGGCATCATGGGCCCCATCATGGGCAACATGAGCCAGGTCAGCTACGCGCTGACCGCCGGCGTCGGCGGCGTGCTGTGCGCGCTGGGGCGGTTTGACGTGGGCGGCCTCGCCATCTTCGTCAACTACTCCCGCCAGTTCTCCCGCCCCATCAACGAGATCTCCCAGCAGATGGCCACGATCTTCTCCGCCCTGGCCGGCGCGGAGCGCGTGTTCGCCATCATAGACCTGGACCCCGAGACCGACGACGCCGGGGATCTCGTGCGCCCCGAAAAGCTGGAGGGCCACGTGATCCTGGACGACGTCAGCTTCGGCTACGTGCCGGAGAAGACGGTGCTCAAGCACATCTCCCTCTACGCCAAGCCAGGCCAGAAGATCGCGTTCGTGGGCTCCACCGGTGCGGGCAAGACCACCATCACCAACCTGCTGAATCGCTTCTACGACATCGATTCCGGCACCATCACCATCGACGGCATCGACATCCGGAAGATGCCCCGGGACTTCCTGCGCCAGAACATCGCCATGGTGCTGCAGGACACCCACCTGTTCACTGGCACGGTGATGGAGAACATCCGCTACGGCCGCCTCGACGCCACCGACGAGGAGGTCGTCGCCGCGGCGAAAATGGCCAGCGCCGACAGCTTCATCCGGCGGCTCTCCGACGGCTATGACACCGTCATCGAGGGCGACGGCGCGAACCTGTCCCAGGGGCAGCGCCAGCTTCTGAACATCGCCCGCGCGGCCATCTCCCACGCGCCGATCCTGGTGCTGGATGAGGCCACGAGCTCCGTCGACACCCGCACCGAGCGACACATCGAGAAGGGCATGGACCGGCTGATGCGCGACCGCACCACCTTCGTCATCGCCCATCGGCTCTCCACCGTGCGCAACGCCGACGCCATCATGGTGCTGGAGAACGGCGAGATCATCGAGCGCGGCGACCACGACGA
>JAFWBZ010000397.1 GCA_017537105.1 Clostridia bacterium
CCTGACCCATCATGTCGGGGGTGGCGACGACCACGTCGAAATCGAACCAGCCGCCCTGGATCTTGGCGACCATGTCCTCGGCGCCCACGTAATCCGCGCCCGCGGCCTCAGCCTCGGCGGCCTTGTCGGCCTTGCAGATGACCAGGACCTTCACGGTCTTGCCCGTGCCGTGCGGCAGAACCACCGCGCCGCGGACCTGCTGGTCGGCGTGACGGGGATCGACGCCCAGGCGGACGGAGATCTCGACGGTCTCGTCAAACTTGGCCTTGGCGGTCTGCTTCACCAGCGCGACGGCCTCTTCGGGATCATACTGCTTGCTGCGATCGATCAGCTTCATGCTGTCGGAATATTTCTTGCCCTTTTTCATGAATACATCCTCCTTGTGGTCAAACGGACTTTGAGGTCCTCCCACTGTCTATGTGGCTCAGTCAACCACCACAACGCCCATGGAGCGCGCGGTGCCGGCGATCATGCTCATCGCCGCTTCCAGGGAAGCCGCGTTCAGGTCGGGCATCTTGAGCTCGGCAATTTCCTTGACCTGAGCCTTGGTGATGTTGGCGACCTTGTCCCGGTTGGGACGGCCGGAAGCGTGCTCGATGCCGCAGGCCTTCTTGATCAGAACGGCGGCCGGGGGCGTCTTGGTGATGAACGTGAAGGAACGATCCTGATAGACGGTAATGACTACAGGAATGATCAGGCCGGCCTGCTTGGAGGTGCGGTCGTTGAATTCCTTGCAGAATCCGGGGATGTTCACGCCATGCTGGCCCAGCGCGGGACCGATCGGCGGCGCGGGCGTCGCCTTCGCGGCAGGCACCTGCAGCTTAATCAGCGCAGTAACTTTCTTTGCCATTGGGGTATCCTCCTCTACATGTATGTGGTGAAGCGGAATGCGCGGGAAACCGATGGAGATTGTCCCGGATTCCTCCCACTCCCTGAAACCCGAAAGGGATATCAGTCCGTTGCATTACCGCGAGGCGCGGACGCCCGCGATAACCCGGGGCAGGTTCGTCATTCCTCCCGAACCACTTCGTCGTACGCCAGCTCCACGGTGGTCTCGCGCTTGAGCATCGGCACCACCACGCTGAGCTGCTGGGTCACGGGATCGATGGCCACCACCTTGCCGGTGAAGTTCTCGAACAGGCCCGTGAGGATGCGCACCTCGTCGCCCACCTCGATGTCGAGCCGCGTCTGCGGGGCGGCCTCGAAGATGGAGGCGAAGTCGGATTCGGAGAGGGGCGTCGGCTTGTTGCCGGAACCCACAAACCCGGTGACGCCGCGGGTGTTCCTGACCACATACCACGTTTCATTCGTCATTTCCATCTTGACGATGACGTAGCTGGGCAGCAGCTTGCGCTGGACCGTGCGGCGCTTGTTGTTTTTGATCTCTACAGCTTCTTCCACCGGAATGCGAACATCCACGATCTTGTCCTACATGCCGTTGTTCTCAACGGCCTTCAACAGGCTGTCGCGGACCTTGTTCTCATAGCCGGAGTAGGTATGCACGACATACCATTTGATATCCGCGTTTTCAGACATATTCGTATCTCCGCGCTCAGAGCTTGACGATCAGGTCGACCAGTGCGCCGGAGGCGATGTCGATCACGCCAATGATGACGCCCATGACGACCATGAATACGAACACGACCACGGAATAGTTCAGCAGTTCCTTCTTGGTGGGCCAGGTGACCTTCTTGAGCTCATGATACATGTTCTTGAAGCTCTTGCCGATGCCCTTGAAGAAGTTCACAAAGCGCGTGCCGAAGCCGGGCTTCGCGTTCCTGTTCTCCGCTGCGTTTGCCATGTTGTCACATCCTTGTCTATCGTTGGACAGGGAGACCAATCCACCCGGGGCGGACTTACTTCGTCTCCTTGTGGCTGGTGTGCTTCTTGCAGAAGCGGCAGTACTTGTTCATCTCGAGACGATCGGGATCGTTCTTCTTGTTCTTCATGGTATTGTAATTGCGCTGCTTGCACTCGCTGCACGCCAGCGTAACCTTAATACGCTTATCCGATGCCATGCTGTGACACCTCCCATGTGTTTATTCGGCTCCCGCTGGTCGCGGCCGCCGATCATCCACGGCAAAAATGCCGTCAACTTCCTGGGCCCACATCCGGGGCAGACTGATACATTATAGAACAGCTTCCGCGCAATTGCAACGTCAAACACGCGCGTTTGTGTAAATTTTACATTCAAACACGTCAAAACCGCGCCGCCGGTGCATCGGGGCGTTGATTCTCTGTTCCGCTGTATCCCCCGTCCCCGCCCGCGGGCCAGCGCCCGCGGGATGGGGATGTGGTCTTCTGAAAGAGACCATGTGCTGAACACATGGTCCCCATCGATGCGTGCCTGTGAGATTACTTGATCTCGATGACCGCGCCGACTTCTTCCATCTTCTTCTTGAGCTCTTCGGCCGCTTCCTTGGAAACGCCCTCGGCCAGGGTGGACGGAGCGCCGTCGACCAGTTCCTTGGCTTCCTTCAGGCCCAGGCCGGGCTTGACTTCGCGGACAACCTTGATGACCTTCAGCTTCTGCGCGCCGGCTTCCTTCAGCACGACGTCGAACTCGGTCTTCTCCTCCTCAGCGGGAGCAGCCTCAGCGGCAGCAGCGCCACCCACGACCACGGGAGCCGCGGCGGACACGCCAAACTTCTCTTCCATTTCCTTGACCAGGTCGGCCAGCTCAAGGATCGTCATGCTTTCGATCGCAGCGATGATTTCAGCATTGTTAGCCATGTTATTATCCTCCATTTGTTGATGATTGTACTCGAATGGTTGCGCCGGATGATCCGGCAGTGTCGGTCAGGCCGCGATTATTCCTCGCCCGCCTGCTTCTTGCGGATCGCTTCCAACGCGTAGACGAACTTGGACACAGAGCTCATCATGCTGCCCATGATCTTCGCGATGAGAACCTCCCTGCTCGGGGTGTTGGCCAGCGCCGAAACGCCTGCCTCGTCGAGATACGCGCCGTCGCACACGCCGCACTTCACCGTCAGGTTCTTGTTCTTCTTGGCGAACTCCGTCAGGATCTTGGCGGGAGCGATGGCATCCTCGTAACCAAACGCGACCGCGGTGGGGCCCTCCAGGTGCTTTTCGATCCCGTCGTAGCCCATTTCCTTGGTGGCCAGGTTGATCATGGTGTTCTTGAGAACCGCATACTCAACGCCGGCCTTGCGCAGCTGGTTGCGAAGCTCGGTGACCTCCGCGACGTTCAGGCCGCGATAGTCCACCAGAACGGCGGTCTGGGCCTTCTCAAACTTCTCTTTGATCTCGGCCACAACGCCCTTCTTGACTTCGAGATTCTTGGACATATTCTTACACCTCACATTCCGTCCAGGAGTCGATTGTCGGCGTCCGCGCTGAGGCGGGCCGCCGACCCGCGCGACCGACAGCTTCCAGCTGTCCGGTCCGCTAATCGCTGACGGCTATGAAAAAACCCTTGCGCAAGACGCAAGGGCGGTGTCTCTCTCCAACCATTGCGCCTCGGCGAGAACCCCGAAGGGTATTATGCTCACGCACTCGCTGTCTGTGGCACAGAGCTTTTTAAGCCGTATATGATTATAGCAAATGGGAGGGCGAGTGTCAATATCGAGCAGAAAGATTAACATTCGAAGCGACTCTCCGCGGGCAAACGAATTCCCTTGACCAAAAATTAACCTCTCTCCCCCATTCGTCAATCCGGAATTTACCTTCAATTGTTGCAAAACCCGTCCGGCTGTGATAAACTATCCTGTGCTATATTATCAGAAGCGTATTGAAACGGAGGATTTCCAATGACCACCACTTTTGAAAAGCTGTCTTCCAACAAGGTCAAGCTGGGCTTCGTCGTCGAGCCCGAGAAGTTCGACGAGGGCCTCAAGAAGGCCTATAATAAGATGAAGGGCCGCATCCAGATCCCCGGCTTCCGCAAGGGCAAGGCCCCGATGAAGGTCATCGAGCAGCACTACGGCGAGGGCGTGTTCTACGAGGACGCCTTTGACGCCATCTTCCCCGAGCTCTACCAGGAGGCCCTGAAGGAGCACGACGTGCAGGTCGTGGACCGTCCCGAGCTGGACGTTGAGCAGATCGGCCGCGGCAAGGAGCTCAAGTTCACCGTCGAGGTGTTCGTGCGTCCCGACGTGGAGCTGGGCGAATACAAGAACCTGGGCATCGTCAAGACCGTGGACGAGGTCACCGACGACGACGTGAACGCGGAGATCGAGCGCGCCCGCGACCGCGCCTCCCGCTGGGTGGAGATCAACGACCGTCCCGCCAAGCTGGACGACCAGGTGAACATCGACTACGCCGGCTTCGACGGCAACGACCAGTTCGACGGCGGCACCGCCGAGGGCCATGACCTGATCCTGGGCTCCGGCAGCTTCATCCCCGGCTTCGAGGAGCAGCTGGTCGGCAAGAACGTCGGCGACGAGTGCGAAGTCAACG
>JAFWBZ010000398.1 GCA_017537105.1 Clostridia bacterium
GTAACGGGACAAATCGGAGTGCCAGAGGTGTCAAAGTCGGAGGATGAAGCCTTGGAGTTTCTGGGATTCATGGGAATACAGGCGCGCTCAAAGGAGAAGTCGTTCTTGAGCATGGAGTAGATGTCGTAGGAATCGAAGGAAGAATCGCCGAGGAAAGTCTTGAAATGGATGTTGGGGTGAGCGGCCTGGAAATCGGAGAGGATGGGCCTGAGGGAGACGGAATCCCCAATTTCCTTATCCTTATCGGGACAATCGGACTTGGGAGAGGAAACCTCCGGGTGGCTATTTCTGAAATCATCGTCGAAGAAGGCGATGTGACGGCAGATGCCCAGGCCGTTGGTGACGATGCCGGCCTTGACGGCATAACAAAAGTGACCGTTGATATACTGTTGGCGGGCATCGGGATTGGCCCTGGCAGCATCAGGCAGGAAGGAATAAACGGCCTTGTAAGGATCGAAATCCGTCTTGGACTTTGCGAGCTTCTTGGCTTCCCTGAGCTTGGTGTTGAAGAATTTGGGATTGTTCTCGGCGACGGGGAGTTCGATGCCGGTGGTATCATAGATGAAGTAATCGGCCTTTTTCGCATCAATCTCACGGCAGATGGGTTCGGTCAGTTCTACAAGATCCTCAAACATCTGGGCGAGGAAAGGATGATACCGGTCCCTGAAGCGAGTAAGCTGGGAAGCGTCAGGAACCTTATCGAAGCCGCAGAAATCCCGAAGCTCTGCGCATAAGCGCAGCAGCGAAATCAGAAGCGTGTCTGTGGGAATACCCAGCAGTTTTTGGATGACGAAAGCTCGTATGAAGCTTTCAAGATGGTAAATGTGCTTTCTTCCCATGTAGCGGTAGAAGGCAAGCTTGAAACTGACAGGAATAAGCCTGTCAAAATCAATGTGTTCCTCCAGAAGGCGGATAAGTTGGGGCTTATGCTGCTCGATGGCTTCGGACACACCGTTGTAGATGTCCCACAAGGATATTTGCACGGCTGACTTTCGCATGGTTTTTCTCCCTTTTGTTGTATGGTTGAAGTAGTGGTGTACTGATATTATACATCAAAAGTGGAGAAAAATCAGTTGATAGATACACCAAAATTGCTTGTATTTGTGGGCTTTATCGACATTTACAAGTGGCTATTGCCGTACTATTATAAAGGAGAGCACGGGAACAAACCATATCCACTGGAGCGAATGCTGCGGATATACGTGATCCAGAACCTGTATAACCTGGCAGACATGGCAGCAAAGAATGAGATCATAGACAGCAGTGCCTTTTCAGATTTTTGCGGGGTGGACTCAAGCAACCAGGTACCGGACGGGGACACCATCGGCAGATTCCGGAATATACTGAAGTCAAACAGCTTACAGGACAAGCTGTTTGACGATGTGGTGCGCCTGTTGGAATCAGAAGGTCTGATACTGCACCGTGGGACCATAGTGGATTCAACGCTGATCGCATCGCCGTCATCGACGAAAAACAAAGAAAAGAGCCGTGATCCTGAAGCGCATCAGAGCAAGAAAGGGAATCAGTGGCATTTCGGATATAAGGCGCATATCGGAGCAGATACCGATACAGGGCTGATTCATACGCTGGAAACGACGGCGGGGAACGTATCGGATGTATCGATGACGTCAAAACTACTGACAGGCAAAGAGGAAGAGGTCAATGGAGACGCTGGATATCTGGGAGCCAACAAGCGAGAAGACGCAATCACACGAAACAAGTTCGGGAAAAAGATCAAATATCGCATATGCCGTCGTCCGTCAACCCTGAGAAAGCTCAGTAGGAGCGGCCAGTATAAAGCAAGGAAAGCGGAATACAGGAAATCGTCTGTACGTTGCAAGATAGAACATGTCTTTGGTGTTGTCAAGAATCTGTTTCGATGTAGAAAGACACGATACCGAGGCAAGGAAAAGGTAGACTCACAATTGAAGATGGTGTTCGCTCTGGCGAACCTCTTCCTGGCCGATACCCGTTACGGGCTTCAGGCCTAAGTGAGTTTACCTTCGGTGCCCTATTGCGGGGGAGTGTCAGCCTTCCCTTTACCGATTTGAACTCGCTGTCTTGTACTTGCGTATTATGCGGCATTTCCTTAAATTCCCTCCACTACTGAACCACTCGATTATGCGGTGTTTCCTTCACGAGCGCTGCGCTCTTCGCCTGACAGCCAACCGAGCCGCGTAGCCGATGGCGTTGATCAGGCTGGATGGACTGGCCGAGCCGCTGCCGGCCTGGTCAAAGGCGGTGCCATGGTCGACCGAGACGCGCACGATGGGCAGCCCGAGGGTGATGTTCACGCCGTCGACTGTGTCCCATGCCCTGCGTTCCCGATTGTAAACGAAGCCGAGCAGCTTCAGGGGAATATGCCCCTGATCGTGATACATGGCGACGACGATATCGTACCAACCGCCCCTGGCCTTGGAAAACACCGTGTCCGGCGGCACCGGGCCGTCCACCTCGACGCCCTGGGCGCGGGCAGCTTCGATCGCCGGAATGATCTCCTCGATCTCTTCCCGCCCGAAGAGCCCGTTTTCGCCACTGTGTGGATTGAGGCCGGCTACGCCGACGCGGGGACGGTCAATCCCCAAATCGCGACAGGCCTGCCACGCGATGCGAATGACCTCCAGCACCCTGTCCTTCTTCACCCGGTCGCAGGCTTCGCGCAGAGAGACGTGCGTGGAGACATGCACCACGCGAAGGTCGCCGCGGGCCAGCATCATCGTGTAATTCTTTGTATGCGTATATGCCGCATACACCTCGGTGTGCCCGGAAAAATGATGCCCTGCCAGATTGACGGCCTCTTTATTGAAGGCATTGGTGACGGTGCCGTCCACTTCATCGGCCATGGCGAGGGCGATGGCCTTTTCCACATAGCGGAAGGCCGCCTCTCCCGCCGCGGCGGACACCCGACCGACAGGCAGCGCCTCTGCGTCCACCAGGCGCATGTCAAGCACATCGATGGTTCCCGGGGCGTATTCGGCCTCGGTGGAGGCGGTCACCCTGTGAACGCGAATGTCTTCCAGTCGGGTGACGCGCCGGGCGCGCTCCAGCATACAGGCGTCCCCTACGACCAACGGCCGACAGATTTGATAGATCTCCTGCCGAGCCAGCGCCTTAACGGTGATTTCCGGGCCGATGGAGGCGGGGTCTCCCATAGTGATGGCAAGAATCGGTCTTTCCATGATGAATACTCCTTTTCTATGCGCGTTGGATCAGCTCTTGCAGGTCGGTCAGCAGCGTCTGCCAGCCAAAGCCCCCCGACTTGCTGATGACGAATCGATCCCGACCCGACAAGCCGCATTTTGAGAGCACCACGCCGGGAAAGAGCTCCAGCATCGGTTCGATCCCATGCGCGCCCAGGCGCGTCAAGCAACGAATCAGGGTATCGCCGCCGGTGATCAGCAGCGCCCCTGACCATTCCGGCTCCACAGCCGCGAGCGCTTCCGCCAGGCTGGCGGTGATGCGGCGGCGCGCCTCGTCAAGGTCATAGCCGCGCGCCCTCATGTGCGCCAGCGTCGGCGCGTTGTCCGGGTCCGGGTCGTTGGCGTCCAGGATCAGCCACTTTGTCCCAGGCAGCGGCAAGGGGATGGCATCCCCCTCCAGCTTCTGCGCGGGCGTCAGGCGCAGGCGGGCAAAGCCCTGCGACTGGGCCCAATCCAGCTGGCGACGGGTGATGGGATTGACGCTGCCACAGATGACCATCAGGCCGTCCCCCAGCGCGGGCATGGCGGGCGGCGAGCCGGCCTTGAGCCTTAAAAGCGACGGCAGGAACGCAGCGAAGCCCGCGCACCCCGCGGATACGGACAACGCGCCCATTGCCTCTATCCCCGCGCCCGCGCGTTCGAGATCCGCGTCGCTCTGGGCATCCACCACGCAAATGCCGCGTCCCGCCGTCAATGTATCCGGGGCGGCATTGGATACAGGCACGTCCGTTTGCGTCGCGATCAATCGCCGCACGTCGGATTCAGGGACGGGATTGAGGGGATCGCGCCCGAACACGGACGCCGACACGGGCACACCGTCGATATAGTGACGGCCGCCTGCCGTGGTGCGGCCCAGGCGGGGGAACGCGGGGAGAAAGAACAGCATATCCGCGCCGCTTGCTCTCAGCGTCGCGCTCAATTCCGCGCCAATGTTGCCGCGCAGAGCCGAATCCGTCTTCTTGTAGACGTAAGGAATCCCGGCGCGCCTGGCCTCGGCGACGATCCGGAACACGGTCGCATAGGCCGCCTCGGGCGATAAATGGCGCGATTCGGCAACCGCCACAAGCACCTCGCCGTCCGTCTGCGTCCAGTCTTCGGTTCCATCCGGGTTCACCACAACCCGCGTCGCGATGCCCTGTCGGGCAAACTGCACACCTGTGTCCAGCCCGCCGGTGAAGTCATCCGCGACGACCAGCAGCTTTGCGTTCGTCATATTCTCGTATTTTCCTAAACAAAGTCCGACAAAAATCCCTCGCTGTCAAAGCTGTATGCGTAGGGCTCGCTGAGGATCTCGACATCCTCCATCGCGCGCAGCTCCTCAAGCATGGCCTCGGAGACTTCAAACTCGTTCAGCGAGAGGGTGTCGCGAATGCGAACAACCCTGGCCTGAGGGTAGTCGATGCGCGGGCAGGTTCTGAGGGCGACGCGCAGGGCGTCGTAATCGTTGTTTTGATAGAAGGGAATCTTCGCGCCGTCGATCATCATGTTGGTCGTCAGGTTGACCCAGGTGCTCTGCCAATCCACGGCGTTCAGACAACGCCGGGTGGTGATGTCCGCAAGGCCGAGACCACAGGCGTTGTGGTGGCTCTGCTCGGACAGGCCCCGGATGAACAGCTTGCGGGTGTGGAAATCATCCTTGAAGTAGGGCATGAAGCCTCTTCCGGTGACGTTCGGATCTGCGCCCTCGCCGGAGATGTCCTTGCCGATGCGATCGACGATCAGCACGTCGATGTTGTCAAACCTGAAGCGGGGAAAGCGCGTCTTGGCGATCCTGAGCAGCTCGCGGTCGCCGGTAACGACCTGCTCGCGGGGATAGACGCGGATCTCTGATATCTCGTCGTATGCATTCTGTACCACGCCTACCGCAAACACAACGGGCATCTTCTCCAAAAAGACCTTCGCGGACCTGGGGATATTTTCTGCAAAGGTATCAAAGCCCCGCCGGTGCAGACCGGAACAGCCTTTGTGCTTGGCGAGGCCGATGGCCATCATCTTGAGCAGGCCGCTCTCATGCTCGCCCTTGAAGTCCGTGTGCGGCTTGACCTTGTTGTAGACGACGATGCCCTCCGCCTCTGCGGCGATGCGGTCGCAGTAGACGGGCGTGCCCGCGCCGTCATCCAATTCGCCGATCCGCACGACGTCCATGCCGGCACGGATCGGCGCGCCGATGTTCTCTTCGGTGATGCCGTAGCCGCTCAGTATCTCCAGGTTGCCCGCGACCGTGCCACCGCCGTGGCTGCCCATGGCCGGGACGACAAAGGGAAACGCGCCCCAGTCTCGAAGCTGCCGGCAGATGGCGCGCACGATCCGGGCGTTGTGGGGAATGCCGCGGCTGCCCACCGTCACCGCGATGCGCTTGCCGCGCACGAGGCTGGCATAGTCCTCTCGGGCAAATTCAGCCTTGAGATGCGCGGATATGTCTTCAATCCTGTCGCGCGCATAGAGCTGCCTCACACGCGCCATGCGCGGCAGCGTCACTTCCTCCAGCCCCTGGATCGGGAAACTGATTTCGGGAAAGTCGATCCTTATCATGCAAACGCACTCCTTTGAGCCGCTTTTACATAATTATACAGGAGAACGCTGTCGTTGTAAACCCAAAAACGGCCCACAGCACAAACGCCATCGGTTGCTCAAGCGCTTATAGGCTACGGCGATGCATGGTTGCGTGTGGGTTTATTCTATCGCAATGGGAGCTGTTCGGTCGTGGCGGCACAGACGCCCTGCGCCGGCGACGCCTGCGACTGTCTGTAGCGGCGGCAATCTGCCGCCACATGGCGCCTGACCGGCGCCGCTACACCGCTCGCTTTTCATTCATGGTGGTCTCACATCTGTGGAATGCCCATTTTGAAACACACTATAGCCTGTGA
>JAFWBZ010000399.1 GCA_017537105.1 Clostridia bacterium
CCACGCCGATGCCGTTGTCCTCGGGGATGACGTTCAGGGGCGCCACGTGCTCCACAAGCGCCAGGTCGGCCACCTTCTGGATGGATTCGATGGCCTCGGGGCTGTTGATCAGGCACTCGTTGCCGTCCTCGGAGAACCAGGCGCCGCCGTTGGACAGGGCCCACACCTCCATCTGCCAGGTCCAGTTGTTCACGAACGCGCCATACTGCACGATCGCCTCGGGATTGAAGCCCTCCTCGCCGGGATGCTTGCCGGCGTCGTCGAAGGTCAGCCGCCTGGCCACTTCCACGAACTCGTCCCAGGTGTAGGGCGTGTCAGCCGAGGGATAGGGCTCGCCGGCGGCATCGAACATGTCCTTGTTGTAGTAGAGGATCAGGATCTCGTTGCAGCTGGAATAGCCCACCGGCACGCCGCCGTCCTTGAAGGTGATGCAGTCCATGGGCTGCAGCTCCTCGCCGGCATACATGTCGGAGACGTCGGCCATGACGCCGTTGCGGGAGAAGTACAGCACGGAGTTTTCATTCACCATGCCGCAGTCGGGCAGCTGGTCCGCGATCGCGTAGTTGACCAGCGTCTGGGTGTACTCCTCATTGGGAATCTGCATGGGCTCCACAAAGACCTTGTCCTGCATCGCGTTGTACGCATCCAGCGCGACCTGCACGCTCTCCGCCTCCGTCTGGTTGCCCCAGAAGGAATAGGTGATGTGCACCCGCCCGTCCTCCGCCATCGCCAGCACCGGAACCGCCAGCATGAGGCACAGCACAATCGCCAGCATCTTCTTCATGTTTCGTTCCTCCTTTAGAATCTGTTTCTCATGGTGGTTATACGATTAACCATCCTCGCACTGATAAGATACCATCTGAAAGGAGAAAAGTCAATAGGGGGAACGCGATTATTTGGCCGAAAACAGGAGGTTAATTTATTAACCGAACGCTTGACGCCCGTTTTGATTTCGTCTATAATGATTTCAAACGTTTAACCCACGAAAGCAGGTGTGTTCATGGCAACCATGCGCGACGTGGCCATATTGGCCGGCGTATCCACGGCGACGGTTTCCCATGTGATCAACGGTTCGAAGAGAATCTCTCCCGAAACGACGGAGCGGGTGCTGCAGGCCATCTCCAAGGTCAATTATCGCCCCAATACCCTCGCCAAGTCCCTGCGCCTGGGCCAGACGCACACCATCGGCGTACTGGTAGAGGACATTCGGGGTCTGCCGGTTGCGGCCATCGTGAGCGGCATCAGCGAGACGCTTGCCAAGGGCGGCTACAAGACGATCTTCCACGACCTGCACCTGCTGGAGAAGCTGTACAACCAGTATGAGCAGATCGGCATCTATCGCCAGCGCATCAACGAGGGCCTGGCGCTGCTGCAATCCTCCAACGTGGACGGCATCATCTACGTCGCCATGCACGACCGGCACCTGGACTATCTGTTTGACCCCATGGACACGCCGCTGGTGTTCGCATATTCCCACGGCACGGAGTCGGACACCTTCGTGACCTATTCCAACCGGGATTCCGCCGCGGACATGGTTCGATTCCTGCTGGGCAAGGGCCATGAGCGCATCGCGGTCATCGCCGGGCATCCGCACTCCTATCCCACCGGCCAGCGGCTGCTGGGCATCCAGATGGCGATGCAGCAGGCGGGGCTGACCATCCCGCAGGAATACATTCGCTATGGAAACTGGGAGTACGATTCCGGCCTGGAACAGACGCTGGAGCTGCTGAAGACAGATCCCCTGCCGACCGTCATCTTCGCCATGAACGACCTGATGGCCGCGGGGTGCATGGCCGCGCTGCTCTCCGCGGGACTGCGCATCCCGGAGGACGTGGCGGTGGTGGGGTTTGACAACCGGGAGATCGCCAGCTATCTCCAGCCGCCCCTGACGACCATCGCGCTGCCGACCCCGGAGATCGGCACGCGGGCGGCCCTTCACATCATCGACATGATCAACAATCCCAGCACGCATCCGGTGCGGGAGATCATCCACTGCTCCATCATCGAGCGGGAATCCGTTTAGCGATGCGGCAGGAATGCGCTTTGAAAAAACCTCTTCGGTCCGCAGATGGGCCGGAGAGGTTTTTGTTTCACGGCCATCGCCGGGCGGCATGCATTCCTGTCCGGGGACAGGGCGCCCTGCTCTGTCTCACACATTGGCAGGATGCCGGTTTGCCTGGCCGTGTACCTGTAATCCCATGCGCGCAGGCGGGGAGCACTGTTTTTTCGATGATGTGCAAATCCTGTATTGCGATTATTCGGGGAATCGAATATAATATAATATGAGTATATATACATGTGTCGAGCGAGCAAATTCGGGCAATTCCGGAAGGCGCGCCGACGCCCGTCAATCCGGGAGCCCTGAGATACGCATCGCACCGCAGGAAATAAAAGGAGAAGGCACCCTCTCAACGCGCTTGTATTCCTTGCGCAGTTGTCGCGCAAGGCACCGTAAAGGGAGACAAGACATGACATATTCAATCATCGGCATCCTGGCGGCGATTATCCTGGTGATCATCAACCGGGATGTGCTGTGGAATCTGAACGGCGGCGGAAAGACGCAGACGCAAAAGAACTACCGCCAATTCCTGATCGGGGTCATGACCTACTATGTCACCGATGTGCTCTGGGGCATCCTGGATATGCATCGGCTGACCGCGCTCCAGTTTGTCGACACCACCATCCACTTTGTCGCCATGGTTGCGGCGGTGATGCTGTGGACGCGGTACGTGGTCTCCTACCTGGAGAGCGACAACCGATTCGGCATGCTGCTGTACCGAACGGGACGCGCGTTCTTTGGCTTCGAGCTCATCGTCGTCGTCGTGAACTTCTTTCGACCGGTCCTGTTCTGGTTTGACGAAAACGGCGGCTATCACGCCGGCAGCGTGCGCTATGTCACGCTGGCGATACAGATACTGCTGTTCACGCTGACTTCAATCTATACGCTGTATGTCACCTCCCAGTCGGAGGGCAAGGAGATGCTGCGCCACCGCACCATCGGATTGTTCGGCATCGCCATGGTGCTGCTGATCGCCATACAGGTTTTCTACCCCCTGCTGCCCCTGTACGCCATCGGTTACATGCTGGGGACCTGCATCCTGCACAGTTTCGTGGTGGAGGACGAAAAGGAGGAATACCGCAGGGAGCTGGAGGAATCGGTGAAGCGCGAGCGCCTGCAGAAGGCGGAGCTGGCCGAGAGCCGGGAGGCGTTGAAGGACGCCCTGGCCACCGCCGAGCACGCGAATCGGGCCAAGACCGCCTTCCTGTCCAACATGAGCCATGAAATCCGCACGCCGATGAACGCCATCATTGGCCTGAACAACATTGCCATGAACGATGCGACGGCGAGCGACAGGGTAAAGGAGTACCTGGAGAAGATCGGCTCCTCCGCGCAGCATCTTCTGGGCATCATCAACGACATTCTGGACATGAGCCGCATCGAATCGGGGCGCATGACGATCAAGTGCGAGGAATTCTCCTTTGCCAAGAGTCTGGAGCAGGTCAACACCATCATCAGCGGCCAGTGCCGGGAAAAGGGCCTGACCTACGACTGCCATGTCGTGGGACACATCGACGATTATTACATCGGCGACGCCATGAAGCTGAAGCAGGTGATGATCAACATCCTGAGCAACGCCGTCAAGTTTACGCCCGAGGGCGGCGCCGTGCGCTTTACCCTCGAGGAGGGTGCGAGATACGACCGAAAGGCGACGCTGAAGCTCATCATCAGCGATACCGGCATCGGCATGAGTGAGGAATACCTGCCCCATATCTTCGAGGCCTTCAGCCAGGAGGATTCCTCCGCCTCCAATCAGTACGGCAGCACTGGCCTGGGCATGCCCATCACCAAGAGCCTTGTGGAGCTGATGAACGGGCACATCGAAGTGGAGAGTGAGAAGGGCAGGGGCACGACCTTCACTGTCACGGTGACGCTCGGGGAATCCGAGCGGAAGGGCGTCGGGACGGAAGAGGGAGAGTTGAATCCCCAGGAGATGAGCGTGCTGGTCATCGACGACGACCGGATCGCCCTGGAACACGCGCAGATCGTCCTCGGACAGATCGGCATCCGCTGCGATACGGCGGAATCCGGCTGGGAGGGCGTGGACAAGGCCAGGGTCCGGCACGCCCGCAGGGAGGACTACAACCTTATATTGATCGACTGGCGCATGCCGGAAATGGACGGCGTGGAGACCACCCGCCGGATCCGCTCCGTCGTGGGACACGATACGCCCATCATCATCCTCACCTCCTTCAACTGGGACGACATCGCGGACGAGGCGCGGGAAGCGGGCGTGGACACCTTTGTGCCGAAGCCCCTCTTTGCCGGCAGTGTGATGGAGGAGTTCCGGGAGGCGTTCCGGCGCAAGAACGAGGCGCTGGAGAGAAGGACCGTGGATCTGAAGGGGCGACGGGTGCTGCTGGCTGAGGATGTGGACGTCAACGCGGAGATCATGGTCATGGTGCTCTCCATGCGGGAGATGGACGTGGACGTCGCGGGGAACGGGCGGATTGCCGTGGAGCGGTTCGAGAGTCACGCGCCGGGCTACTACGATGCGATTCTCATGGATATGCGAATGCCCGAGATGGACGGGCTGGAGGCGACGAGGACGATCCGGGCGATGGATCGGGCCGATGCGAAGCGCATTCCCATCATCGCGCTGACGGCCAACGCCTTCGACGAGGACGTTCAGCGCAGCATGCAGGCCGGGCTCAACGCCCACCTGTCCAAGCCTGTGGAACCGGAGGCACTGTTTGAAACGCTGGAGGGCCTGATCGATGGATGAAATGCAGGTGCACAGAGTGGAATCCGGCCGGGCCGGTCCAGAGACCGACGAGAGAAAGCAGGGTGCGATGATGATGAATTACAACACCTCCATCTATGACAACCTCCCCGTGTCCGTGATCATCTACGAGGTGATGCGGGACGCGGATGGCGCGTTTGAGGACTACAGGATCATCTATGGCAACCGGGCGTTTGCGCGCGATTACAAGATGTTCTACGGGCGCGAGGACTATATCGGCGTGCAGGCCATCAGGGACCATCCCTCAACAACATGTCCCACGACATCCGCACGCCCATGAACGCCATCGTGGGCTTCACGACCCTGGCCGCCTCCCACATCGACAACCGGGAGCTGGTGCAGGACTATCTGGGAAAGATCACGGTTTCCAGCCAGCACCTGCTGAGCCTCATCAACGACGTGCTGGACATGAGCCGCATCGAGAGCGGAAAGATGACGCTGGAGGAGGCGGACGTCCATCTGCCCGAGCTGATTCACGATTTGCGCACGATCATCCAGGCCAATCTCACCGCCAAGCAGCTGGAGCTGTTCATCGACACGCTGGACGTCGTCAACGAGGATATCGTCGCCGACAAGCTGCGGCTGAGCCAGGTATTCCTGAACATCCTCTCCAACGCCATCAAGTTTACGCCCAGCGGCGGGACCATCAGCTTCCGCGTGATCGAAAAGCCCTCGCTGCCCGACGGGCGGGCGAACTTCGAATTCCGCATCCGGGATACCGGCATTGGCATGAGCGAGGAATTCCGGCAGACGATCTTTGAGGCGTTTACGAGAGAGAAGACCAGCACCGTCAGCGGCATTCAGGGGACCGGCCTCGGCATGGCGATCACCAAGAGCATCGTGGACATGATGGGTGGCACGATCAGCGTGGACAGCGAGGTCGGCCAGGGCACGGAGTTCGTCGTCTGCATCCCCTGCAAGCTGAGCAGCACGCCCACGAAGTACGAGCCGATCCCCGAATTGCGCGGCCTGCGCGTGCTCGTGGCGGATGACGACACCAACAGCTGACTGTCGGTCTGCGCCATGCTGCGCCAGATCGGCATTCGCCCGGACTGGGCGAGCTCCGGCAAGGAGGCCGTGATTCGCGCCAAGGACGCGATGCAGCACGACGATGCCTTCTGGGGCTATATCATCGACTGGATGATGCCGGACATGAACGGCGTGGAGACCGTCCGCCGGATTCGCAAGGTGATCGGGGGCGACGTGCCGATCATCATCCTGACCGCCTACGATTGGGCGGATATCGAGGAGGAGGCCCGGGAGGCCGGCGTCACCGCGTTCTGCTCCAAGCCGCTGTTCATGTCGAACTGAGCAGCGCCCTGGCGAAGCCGTTCCGGCAGCAGAAGGAGGCGGCTCCGGAGCCGCGCAGCGTGGATTTCAGCGGCAAGCGCATCCTGCTGGCGGAGGACAACGAGATGAACCAGATCATCGCGGAGGCGATCCTTACCGAATCCGGCTTTGCCGTTGAGATCGCGTCGAACGGAGAGCAGGCCGTGGAGATGATGCAGAGCGCTCCCGCCGGAACGTACGATGTGATCCTGATGGACATTCAGATGCCGAAGATGGATGGCTATCAGGCCGCGAAGCGGATCCGGAAGCTCGAGGACGCAAGGAAGGCCGCCATCCCCATCATCGCGGTGACGGCGAATGCCTTTGAAGAGGACCGCAAACTGGCGCTTGAAGCGGGTATGAACGGACATCTGGCAAAGCCCTACGATGTCCCAAAGATGCTTGAAACGCTGGGAGAACTGTTGGGATAACGTACATCAGAGGACTAAGGAGGACGATCACCATGCCGGAAAGACATCTGACTTTCCACTCGTCCAATGGCAAGCGCCGCGTGCTGCTCGTTGAAGACGAACGGATCAATCAGGAAATGCTCAGTTTTATCCTCGCGGACACCTACGAGGTGGTGCTCGCGGGCACGGGCGCGGAAGCGCTGGAGGAGGTCCGGGAGCATTATGACGTGCTGAGCCTGGTGCTTCTGGATTTGAATCTCCCGGACATGCACGGCCTCGATGTGCTGCGCCAGCTGAAGGCCGACGGCCGCTATGCCCGCCTGCCCATCATCGTCATGACCGCGGACCGGGATGCCGAGGTGGAGAGCCTCTCCCTGGGGGCCATCGACTTCATCCCGAAGCCCTATCCCCAGCCCAAGGTGGTCCTGGCGCGCGTGCTGCGCACCATCGAGCTCAGTGAGGACAGGGACATCATCCGCTGGACGGAGCGAGACCAGCTGACCGGGCTGTATAACAAGGAATACTTCTACCGGTACGCGGGCCAGTACGATGTCTATCACAAGGACCTCGCCACGGATGCCATCGTCATCGACA
>JAFWBZ010000400.1 GCA_017537105.1 Clostridia bacterium
GGGCGGTTGGCGCCCTTCAAAAATACCTCGCCATAGCGGACGAGCAGCAAGTTTTGCATGGGTACGCTATCTCCTTTGGAATCGTTTGAGCTGATCGTACAGCGCGCCGATCCGCCCAGCGGCATAGTTGATTTCCTCCTCCGTGGTATGCGGACTCAGGCTGAAACGTATCGCCCATTCCGCGCGGGCGGCGGGAATGCCCATGGCGGTCAGCACGGAGGACACCTTTTGCTTTTTGGAGGAGCACGCAGAGCCCGTGGAGACGTAAATCCCCTCGCCCTCCAGCGCGTGCAGCATCACCTCTCCCCGCACGTTGGGAAAGCCGATGTTGACGATGTGCGGCGCGGCGTTCTCCGGATCGGGGCCGTTGATGAACGCCTCCGGCACCGCGCGCAGAATCCCTTCGATGAGCAGGCGCTTCTTTCGCCGGATCCCCTCGGGCATGTCCCGTCCCATGGCGGTCAGCTCTGCAACGGCGGCGTCGAGCCCGGCGATTCCCGGCGTGTTTTCGGTTCCGGAGCGCATGCCGCCCTCCTGACCGCCGCCCACCTGCCGGGGATTCAGACGGACGCCCTTTCGCACGACGAGTGCGCCGATCCCCTTGGGCCCGTGGATCTTGTGGCCTGAGATCGTGTACAGGTCGGCGTTCTTCATGTCAAATGGCACGCGCAAGTAGCCCTGCACGCCGTCGACGTGGATCAGGGCGCGGCCGTTCACGGTCCTGTGCAGTCTCTCCGCGTCCAGCAGCGCGCCGGTCTCGTTGTTCACCTGCATGCAGCTGACAAAGGACGCGCCGTCTGCCAGCGCGCGCTCCAGCGCCGCCCAGTCCAGCGCTCCGCTCTCGTCGACGCCGATCACCCGCACCTCGTGTCCCATGGCCTTCAGCGCCTCAAAGGATGCCTGCACCGAGGGGTGCTCCACCGCGCTGAGCGCCACGAGCTGCCTGCCGCGCATCCGCGATACGGCGCCGATCACGGCGAGGTTGTTGCCCTCCGTTCCGCCGGAGGTGAAGTACAGCTCGCATCCGCTTCCGCGCACCGTGGAGAGGATCCGCTCCCGGGCGCTGCGCAGCCTGCGGAAGGCCTCCACCGACGGCAGGTACACCGAGGAGGGATTGTAGAAGCCCTCGCGCATGCAATCCGTCATGGCCGCGATGGCAGCCTCACAGGGGCGCGTCGTCGCGCTGTTGTCAAGATAGGCTTGCATAGCTCTGCTTTCCGTCCGCATCGTACCACACGCCAATGTTCAGGTACTTCTTGGATCGGATGACGGAGATCATCTCGTCGGAAAGCTCCAGTATGGCGACGTGCTTCTGGCCTTTCTTTTGGAAATAGAAGTAATACAGCTTGGCGTCCCGGTTGACAAACCAGTTGTGCCGCTTGATCCCGGGCTCGCTCAGCGTCCTGGCAAAGGCGGGACCCGCTGCAGGGCCGCAGCGGACGACCTCCTTGGTCTCCATGGAGCACAGATATCTGCGGCGCTTGTTGTTCATGATGCCCGAGATGTCCAGCGTGCCGTTGGTGAAACTGTAGTCATATTCCAAGCGCAGGTTGTCCTTGACGCGAAACAGGAAGAACGCCACCGCGCCGGATGCGAGGCCCAGCAGCAGCGACTGCCAATGGAAGGTCATGCGTCCCGTCTCCCGATCGACGCCCAGAAATCCGCTCAGCGAAATCAGGGCAAAGGCGGCGAAGCACGCCAGGATCACCCAGGTCAGCCAGTAGAATACCGAATAGATTCCGTGCTTGTGTCTCACAGCCGTTTGTTCCAGAAAATCGTCCATGTCGGCCTCCGTTCTCCAATTCAACCCGAAGCGATGCGGGCAGATTCGATGGGGATACAATCCATCAATGTACATTATAGCATACTTTTTTCGATTGTCGATACTTCGGCCGCAAAATTGAACAAACAATTCTTTTCTTTTGACAATCCTCCATGGTATGTTATATAATAAGGCAATCGATGACTACACATGGGTGCCGCGGCGGGAGAGCCGCCACGCCGGCATCGGAGGAGGATCTCTTGAAGTGCCCCTATTGCGGCAGCTTCTGCGCGGACAATACGCTGTACTGTCCGAACTGCAAGCAGCCATTGCCCACACAGAAGAATACCGAGCGCGACCGCGCCGAGGCGGAGCGGGACGAGGCGGAGCGCAGGTCTCCCTGGCGCAAGGCCCTGTTCGCAGCTGCCGCGGTGATCACGGTTGCGGCGCTGTGCGTCGGCGTATACAAGCTCGTGACGCTGGTGCACGGCTATCAGCTCACCCGGCTGTACACCCGCGGCGCGTATGCGCCCACCATCAACGCCACGACCATGTCCGACATGCGCAGCGGCCACGCCGTGGTCTTCTACGGCGAGGACGGCGACCAGATCTACCTTCCGGAGATGAACCGCTCGCTGAGCATCTCCGGCGGCATCGCCCGCATGGAGATCGCTGATTCCGACTGGTTTGATCTCAGCGTGAGCGACGTCGACTACGCCGACATCACCCTCAGCCCGACGCTCATCTCCGAGACGGGCAGAAAGACCGTGCTTCCCCTGGTGAACTTCCAGATTGATGTGCCGGAATCCCCGCTGATGGTCAGCAGCCCCGCCTCCGACCGCATCACCGTGGTCACCTCCACCTATCCGCTCACCCTGAACGTGGTCCCCGGGAGCACTGTGTTCGTCAACGGCGAGGACGTCACGGAGTCCGTCGACCGCAGCGGACTGCTGAACACCAACGTCTCCGTGGAGCCCATCGGCGACAACATCATCACGCTGATCGTCCGCACGCCCAAGCACCGGGAGACGCGCAAGGAAATCGACATCTTCCGGCAGCACTACGACATCGAACTCGAGCTGGACAGCACGGTGAGCGACAAGAGTTCCGCCCGGACGATGGCGGTCACCGGCAAGACCGAGCCCGGCGCAATGATCTCCGTCGACACCGATCACCTCGAGGAGAGCGTCACCATCGACATGGAGACCGGGCGCTTCTCGTTCATCGCGAGGTTCTCCACCATCGGCGACAACGTCGTCCGCTTCCACGCCTCCCGCCCGGGCAAGCAGGACGCCGTGATCAGCTTCACCGTGGACTACCTGCCTTCCCTGGCGGAATACTCGGCCAAGGCCTGGGCGATGGACTACGCACAGCTGAAGTCCATGTTCGCACAGTGGAACGGTCGCGTCTTCCAGTGCAAGGGCGAGCTGATCGACGCCGTGACCGACGGCGACACCACGTACCTGATCATGGATGTCGGCGACAGTAAGCAGCAGCAGCTGGTCGTGCTGGAAAACCGCACCAGCACCACATCGCCCACGCTGAGCCGCCGCTACATCGCCTATGCAGACGTCGCCGGGCAGTACATGTACCGCTCCGAATACTATCCGTTGCTGATCGCCCGCTACATGGACCTGGCCAGCTGATCCGGCCCGGTCCATGGGCGCCGTCCTGCGCCAGGCCATTGAATGCCCAATGTCCTGCGCCACGACGCGCAAAGGAAGGCAGCCGCCCCGCAATGAGGCGACTGCCTTTAAACATGATATGCCGTTTTATTCGATCCCGGCGATGATCTCCTCGAGCACCCGCAGGCCCTCCTTCAGCTGGTTGTCGCTCACCGGATCGGGGTCCAGCGGAACGCGCTCCCCGTCCAGCGGGATCTCGTAATCCGGGACGACGCCGACGCCCTGTATGGACCGGCCGTTCGCGTCGTAGTAGCTCGAGGTGGTCAGCTGCATGCCGGCGCCGTCCTCGTCGAAGGAGATCAGCGTCTGCACGATGCCCTTGCCGAAGGTGGTGGTGCCCACGACCTTGCCGCGGTTCAGCGCCTGTACGGACGCAGCGAGGATCTCCGACGCACTTGCGGACATGTCGTTGACGAGCACCACCAGCGGAAGATCGCTGTAGTTCTCATCGGAGTAGTAGTCCGTGCGCTTTCCCTCGCGGTCCTGGATGTAGACGATGACGCCCTCCGGCAGAATGCTGTCCGCGATGCGGTTCACGGTGGTCAGCAGCCCACCCGGATCGTTGCGCACGTCGATGATCATGCCCCGCGCATTCTGTGCGGCAAAGTACTGCAGGGCGTCCGTGAACCGGTCGGCCGCGTCTCCGGAGAACTGCGAGATGGAGATGTAGCCGATGCCATCCTCGAGCATCCGGTAGTCCGCGTAGCTGACGGTGACGTTTTCCCGGCGCACGGAGAGCTTCAGCACCTGATTGCCCCGCAGGATGTCCAGCTGCACCTCGGTGTTTTCCTCGCCGCGGATCATGGCGACGGCCTCCTCATAGGCCTTTCCACCGTCGCTGCCGATTCGCTCGCCGTCGATGCCGGTGATGAAATCACCCGTCTGGATCCCGGCCTCCTCCGCCGGGGTGTCGGGATACACCCGCAGCACCTCGATGGAGCCCTCCGCGTTCTGCCCGATCAGCACGCCGATGCCGTGATAGCGCCCCTCGGTGTTCTGGTTTTCCTGCAGCAGCTCCTCGGGCGTGTAGTAGAACGTATAGTCGTCCTGGACGGCGGCCGTCATGCCCCGGATCGCCCCGAGCACGAGATCGTCCTCCTGGAGGGGCTGATAGTACTGCTCCATCAGCGTGCTGCGCACCTCGTCCAGCCGACCGTAGCGCTCGATCATCGCGTACTGCTCGTTGGAAACCCAGCGGACGCCGCCGCTGCCCGCCGTCCGTCCGGTGAGCAGCATCGTCGCGGTCGAAGAGATGACGGCAATCATGATCGCGGCCCAGATCAGGGCCGCCGTGCGCATGGATCGATTCTTCATCGAAATCCCCCAATAATCAATTTTGGCCAAAGGGATGCGCCGGCGCAATGCCGGCGCATCCGGGCTTTGTTGAAGCTATGCTCGGCCTCTCCGAATGATTACAGCCGGAAGCGGCGGGCATTTCCTCCCTTGCCGAGGAGCATCATCATCTTGAAGGTCACGGCGTCCTCGAAGTTGCGAAGATCGAGACCGATGGCGTGCTGCACCTTCTCCAGCCGGTACACCAGCGTATTCCGGTGGATGTACAGCTTTCGCGCCGTCTCGGAGAGATTCAGACTGTTGTCGAAGAAAGTCTCGATGGTGTGAACCATCTCGTCGTTGAACAGGCGCGCCGTGGAGCGGTTGAAGATGCAGCTGTTGTAGCGCGCGCCCATCTCCGGGGAGACGTCGCTCAAAAAGCGCTCCAGCAGCAGGTTCCGGTACACAAACACGTGCTTGTTCCCGTGGTAGACCCGGCCGACATTGATGGCGTTCCGCGCCTCCTCAAAAGCCTCCGGAATGGCGTTCAGCTCGTCCCGGGGGTCGGAGATGCCGATGAACACGGTGGTGCCGGATTCCGTCAGGAAGCTGTTTTCAAAGGCGTTGGCGAATTCCTCGACGGCTTCAAAGCCGCTCTCCTCCTCCACCGTCTTCAGCATGGCCACGGAATGATGGCCCACCTCGGTGATCATCTCCTCGCCCTCGGTCAGCGCACCGCCCATCATCTGCATCGCCTGCTCCACTTCCATGTCCTGGAAGTAGAAGTAGAGCACGCAGCGGCTCTTCTGCATCGGGATCTCGTGCTCCACCGCCAGGGACTCGAACTCGGCGCCCTCGACCTCTCCGCGCAGCATCATGCGCAGCGCCTGATCGCGGCTGGTCTGGCTCATGTCCTCCCGAAGCATCAGGTTGATCAGCTCCGCGCACAGCACGGCGCACTTCTTCACATCCTCGCTGTCCCCGTGCAGGCAGACGAAAACGGGCTGCTCCTCGGTGGTGCCGATCAGCGTGACGCCCCCGTACACAAAGGGCATCGTGGGGTTTTGCAGCAGCTCCTCCGGCATGCTGAACACCCGCTGATCGCCCTCGGGCAGGATCACGTTGCCGTTCATGTCCAGCAGCAGCGCGGAAAGATCCACCATGTCCAGTATGCGGGCAATTTTCACCGTGATGCGATGATCGAGATACATGTCGCCGACCTCCTCGTCTGGATGCCATTTTCTGCAAACAGTATACAATCCTATTGTTGAATCCCGGCGTAATTGGGAAACCAAAATATTAATTCTGGATTAATTCTTTGATTTTTTGTGGAGTTCCAACGAATTATTAAGATTGTCTGAACTCAAAAGATCGACGTCAATCCACTCCCGGAGGAGCCGGTTGTCCGGCGCCTGCAGCGCCCAGAGCTTGGACGGCACCGCTCCGCAGTCCCGCATGGATACGGCATGGTTTTGCGCGATGATCACGTGGTCGAGCATCGGAACGTTCATCGCTACCATCGCGTTCATGGCGCGCAGCGTGCAGTTGACATCCTCCTTGGAGGGCTGCAGCGTTCCGCTCGGATGGTTGTGGCTCAGCACGACGGCCTTCGCCTGCCGCTGGACGACGAGGGACAGCATCTCCTTCAGGTAGAACGGCGCGCTGTCGGAGGTTCCCTTCCGAATCAGGACGGCGTCCATCAGGTAGCCGCGCGCATCCAGCAGGACCACGTAAAAGCATTCGACGTGCACGCCGATGAACAGCGCCCGGAGGTATTCCGTCATCCGGGAGAGCGTGTTCAGGCGCGGACGATCGCCGAAAGCCCTTCGCCGGTCGTAGCGCGTCAGGGCGGGAATCATGGAAAAATAAAAGGCGTCCAGGCGCCGAAGCCCCACCTTTTGCAACAGAAACGCGTTGGATTCCAGAAAAAACGCCGGCGAGGGATACCGTTCCCGGATGTCGCGCATTTGCTCCTCCACCGATGCGCCCCGGTGCATGCGCTCCAGTGCGCTTTCGATGGCGTTGAACAGACGCGCATTCCGCAGCTCGCCGGTGCTCATGCGCGCATCGCCCCGGCTTCTTCGAGAATCGATGCGATCTCCTCCGCGTCCTCCAGCCTTGCACCCATGTACCAGCCCTGCTGCTCCTCGTCATACAAGAGCTCCGCCGCACCGTCGACGGCCACGCTGTCCTTGAGAAAGACGAGATCCAGCGAGATCGGCCGGGCGACATCGTACAGATCCGCCACGTATTCCCGCTCGGTCAGCTTCTCGGCATCCTCGCTGTGGTCGAGAAAGGCCCGGAGATCCGCGATCTGCGCGGCAGTCAATTTGAGCTTCATGGCGCTGTATGCCCCTTTCTGCGAAGCGTTTCGAATCACCAAGATTAAGTTTACCGTAAACTCCCGAAATTTGCAAGGGCTGCGGCAAAAATCTGTTGACCGAGGGTCTTTGAATGGCGTATAATTATATTGATGGATACTGTGCCTTTGCGCGGTACAAAGACATGCGGTATCCGCACGTGAC
>JAFWBZ010000401.1 GCA_017537105.1 Clostridia bacterium
GAGCCAGGCGATCGTGGGGGCGTACATGAGCGACGTGGCGGACGATGAGCTGGCGGGCGAGGAAGGCGAGGAAGGCGAGCAGCCGGAGGGCACGATTGAAATCGTCGGCCCCGACGGCAAGCCCATCGAAATCAACGGCTGTGCCCTTTCATCCGAATTAATGCATGCTTGCAATCTGCTAAGGTTGCAAGCATTTTTATGAACTGCGGTCGGTTCCCGGGCGTTGCGGAACCGTCGTAAAAACAGTGAACAGGGCACGAAGGGCGCCCGAATACAAAAGAAATGAAAAGAGCAGCGATCAAAATATCCATATTGGCCGGCGTTCTGCTGTTGGTCTGCATCGCCTGCAGGGTGGCGATGCACAACACCTATGTGGCGGTGCTTCCCGCCGGGCAACAGGACGCCATGCCCGGAAGCCTGCGCATCAATCCGATTTCGCAGGATCTCGTCACCCAAGGCGCGCCGGAGGTTCGAAACGAGCGTCTTCAGATTCCCATACAGCCGCAGCGCCCGGGCGAAGCCTATATGAGCCTGGAGGACGGCAGGGGAAACAGCGTGGGGCTGCGGCGCTTCCATGTCAGCCGCCTGGGCACCGTGTATGACTATACGACCGGCGGCTTTTCCGGCGACTTTATTGCGCTGATCGCAAACACGGCGTTCTATCTCGCGGCGGCGGCCATCATGTTCCGCGCGTATCGCGAGGCGAAGGGCCCGGCCTTCTATGCCTACGGTACGATCTACGCGGCGGGATTCTCCCTGTTCACGCTGCTGACGGGCCTGATGATGCTGGAGGTCACCCTTCGACACTTTCTGCATCCGTACGAATACAACATGCTCACCGCATACAGGGCCATCACCAGCGCCAGCTGGCGCTTCATGATGGCGACCGCGCCGATGTTGCTGGTCTTTGCCGGGGCGATGGCGGTGAGCAACATCGAGCTGCTGCGGCACGAGCGGTTCCGTCCGCAAAATGTGCTGGGCATCGGGATCGCGCTGGCCCTGGCGGCGGGAGAGGCGCTGGCGAATGTCCTCTACTCCCGCGGCTTTTCCGGGATGACCCGGGCGGGCCGCGCGCGGGAAACGCTGTGCAATGTCTACGCGACGGGATTTGCCTACTTTGAGTGCATGCTGTTCGGGGCGGTTGTCTGCGGGCTGAAGGCCGCGCGGCACGTTCCGGAGGCGAACGCGGACTACATTCTCATTCTCGGCTGCCGCTTCCGGAAGGACGGCACGCTCACGCCTCTGCTGCAGGGGCGGGTGGACCGCGCCATCGCCTTTTGGAAGCGGCAGCGGGAGCTGACCGGCAAGACAGCTGCGCTGATGCCGACCGGCGGGCAGGGCCCGGACGAGACGATGGCCGAGGCCGAGGCCATGCGGCGGTATCTCCTGGCGCAGGGCATTCCCGAGGGGAGCATCACGACCGAGGATCAATCCCGAAACACCTACCAGAACATGGAATACAGCAAGAAGATCATTGACGGGCGCGAACCGGGTGCCCGGGTGGTCTTTGCCACGACGAACTACCACGTGTTCCGCAGCGGCGTGTGGGCCGGGCTGGCGGGGCTTCCCGCGGAGGGAATGGGCAGCAGGACGAAATGGTGGTACTGGCCAAACGCCTTTATGCGGGAATGTATCGGCCTGATGCGGAACCGCATTCCCCAGGAGCTGGCGCTGCTGGTCATCATGGTCGTCTTCTTCGGCATGATGTCCATGGCGCTGCGGTAGTCGGCACGCTGGAACCGGATGCATTTTGGCTGGACAGCGCCCGGGGTTTTTTGTATAATAGAGGCATAAAACAACGGCAGCCCTGCAAATGCGCGCGAGGCACGACGTGTGCCGAAGTCTGGAAGGAGGATACATATGCAGTACATCAACCTGGATTATCGGGAGCTTTTGACCTTTTGTGAATCGACGTTTCGCGCCTATGGTTTTACGGAGGAGGAGAGTCGCGACATCGCGGCGGTGGTCCTGGCGGCGGATTTGAACGGCATCGAATCCCACGGCGTGCAGCGCATGGTGCGCTATGCCTTCGAGGTCAATTCGGGCATGGTGGATGTCCACGCAGTGCCGGAGATCGTGCATGAGACGCCCATTTCCGCGGTCATCGAAGCCCACAACGCCATGGGTCAGGTGATCGGGCAGCGGGCCATGCGCCTGGCCATTCAGAAGGCGAAGACCTCCGGCTGCGGCATGGTGGAGGTGCGCAATTCCAACCACTACGGCATCGCCGGCTTCTATACCGACATGGCCATGCGCGAAGACCTGATGGGCATTTGCATGACCAATACCGAGGAGATCATGGTGCCCGTCTACGGCAAGCAGCCGATGATCGGCACGAATCCCATCGCGCTGTCCATGCCGGCGGATCCCATTCCCTTCCTGTTCGACTGTGCCACCACCGTGGTGCCCCGGGGCAAGTTTGAGGTGTATACCAAGCGCGGCGACCCGGTGCCGATCGGCTGGGGCGTGGACGAAAAGGGCCTGGATTCCCAGGATGCGCCCCGCATTCTGGACAACATCATCCACAAAGCGGGCGGCGGCATACTGCCCCTGGGCGGCTCCAGCGAGAAGATGGGTGGTCACAAGGGCTATGGCCTGGGCGTGATCGTGGAGCTGTTCACCGGCATCTTCTCCGGCGGCACCACCGCGGACCGCATCTATCGCACGGGCAGCGGCTCCGGCATCTGCCACACCTTCATCGCGGTGGACTACGGCCTGTTCGGCGACAAGGCGAAGATCCGCGCTGACTTCTCCGAGTACCTCGAAAAGATCCGCAACTCGCCGAAGGCGGAGGGCTGCAGCCGCATCTACACCCACGGCGAAAAGGAGGTCGAGTCCCGGGCCCGCAGGATGGCCGAGGGCATTCCGGTCAACGAAAAGACCATTCAGGAGCTCAAAAAGATCGCCGCCGACATCGGCGACAAGGCCGCGCCCTTCCCCCGCCAGGTGTGAGTGCGGACGGCGCGCCAAAGGGCGCCGGAGATATCCTCTGGTTTTGACGTGCCGGGCAGAACTCCGCGAGGTCGGATCCCCCCGGCGGCTCAGGGACAGTTTTCTCTGTCACCAGGGAGCATCGAGCAGCAAATCGGAAAGGATTTGCTGCTTTTTTGCATTTTGGCCTCGAAAATAGACAATTATAGCTTGCGCAAACGATTCCATTTTGGTATAATGGAATCAGAAGTTAAAGTTCGGTGAACTGTCGGAATGGAAACGAGCCGGGTTCACCGCACGGTTTCTCGCCGTTCGCTCCCGGAGAGGGACGGCGTCGGGCGGGTTGCCCACGATGGAAAAGGAGGGTATATTTCATGGATCACAGCACGCATCATGGCAGCATCTACATCCCGGACCACGAGTATCTGGATCGCGTACAGAAGGCCGCGGCGCTGCTGCGGCGCGAGGGCCTGGACGCGATGATCGTCAACGGCACCGAATCCGACTACGCGAATCCCCGCTATTTTTCCGGCTATTGGCCGCTGTTTGAGCGCGCGGGCGTGGCGATCTCCGCCGGCGGCGACGCGGCGCTGATGTGCGGACCGGAATCCCGGCACTTTGCGGGCGACCGCTCCCGGCTGGACAAGGTGTTCGTGCTGAAGGAGTACCGCGAGGGCGCGGACCCCGCCTATCCGGAGCTGGTGCCGGACACCTTCCACGACGTGTTCAAGGCCATCGGCGTAACGGGCAAGAAGCTGCGCATTGGCGTGGCGAGCTTTCTGGACACCTCGGTGACCATCTACGAGGGCATCCGGGCAGCATTCCCGGACGCCGAACTGGTGCGCGCGGATCAACTGATGACGGAGCTTCGCCAGATCAAGAGCCCGGCGGAGCTGGCCTGCCTGCGGGAGGGCTACCGCATCGCGGAGCTGGCGAGCCAGCAGGTGATCAAGGAGATCCGCCCGGGCATGACGGAGCTGCAGATGGTGGGCGTGGCCCAGCGCGTGGTCTACGAGGAGGGCGCGGAGTACGAGGGCCTGCCGATGTACGTGTTCTCCGAGGCCTCCACCCGCCACGCGATTTCCCGCTCGAGCTATCGCAGGTTTGAGAAGGGCGACATCGTGCAGCTGAACCTGTCGGCGAAGATCGACGGCTATTCCGCGGCCATTGGCTACCCGGTGATCCTGGGCAAGCTGGAGGGCAAGCGGCGCGACATCGTGCTGTTCGGCCGGGAGGCCCACTTCTGGACGCAGGAGCAGGTGCGCGCCGGCGTGCCGGTGGCGGATGTGGCCAAGCGGTTCTACGACCTGTACGTGGAGAAGGGCTACGAGAAGAACTACGTGTACGGTCCGCTGCACTCCACGGGCCTGATCGAGGTGGAGGCGCCCTGGGTGGAGACGAGCTCCGACTACAGCTTCCTGCCCAACATGACCTATCAGATCGACACCTACATCTCCTCCGACGAGCTGGGCTTCGGCGTGCGCTGGGAGAAGGGCATCGCCGTGACGGAGACGGGTTGCGACGTGTTGTCGCCGGAGATCGGCAAGCTCTACGAGCTGGAGTTCTGAGGAGGCGCAGGACATGTACGGAAAGAAGGACTGGTTTTTCCCGGACGCGGAGCTGCCGCCGAGGGGAACGAATCCGGAGCTGCCGGGCCATGAATCGATCATCATGCTGAACCCCAACGAGGTGGATGCCGAGGTGCAGATCGTGCTGCATTGGACGGACCGCGCGCCGACGGCGCTGCCGAAGGTGACGGTCAGGGCGGGCTGCGTGGCCTGCGAACGCTGCATGGAGCCGGACGGCATCCTGGGCGTCCGGGTGGAGCCGGGCGAGCAGTACGCCATCGCGCTGCACGCCAGCGCGCCCATCGTGGCCCAGTACGGCCGCCTGGACATGCGCAGCGGCCCCATGGCCTTCTACACCACGCCGGGCTACTGCGAGTGACGAAGCAAACGGGAGGGACGGCAGATGGCGAGGCGGTTTTGCCAGCGGGCTTGGCTGAAGCCCGAGAAAGTGGAGGAATACCGGAGGCTGCACGCGAACGCCTGGCCCGGCGTACTTGCCATGATCGCCGAATGCAATCTCCGGAATTACAGCATCTGCATACTGGACCGGCTGGTGGTCTCCACCTTCGATTACGTCGGGGACGACTACGAAGCGGACATGGACAAGATGGCCGCCGACCCGCTGACCCAGGAATGGTGGAAGCACACCAAGCCCTGCTTTGAAGGGCACGACGCGGGCGTCTATTACGAGGACATGGAGGAGATCTTCCGCTTTGCCCCCGAGGAGGGCGCCGGAAACTGAAAGGGAGCTTCATATGAACCTGATTGATATGTTTTACCGGGAAATCGAGGACGCCAAGGCGCGCAAGGTTCCGCTGATCATCCCCATCGGCACGATGGAATACCACGGCGAGCACGCCAGCCTGGGCACGGATACCATGGTCATCACCGGCGTGCTGGAGCGGCTGGGCAAGCGCAAGGAGATCATCGTGGCCCCGCCGATCTGGTACGGCGTGGCCAGCTACGCGGTGTGCGGCCCGGAGAAGAACAGCGTGCAGGTGGACTGCGATCCCTACGAGATCTACATCACTGAGATCCTGAAATCGCTGGTCTATGGCGGCTGGAAGAACATCTACCTGGTGTTCCACCACCAGAGCGAGGGCGACGGGCTGATGCCCATGTCCCTGGCGTGCATGAAGGCGGCCAAGAAGGTCACCATGCGCTACATGGAGGAGACCCGCGGAAACGGCTGGTGGGGCCGCAACGACATGCAGGACTACTACGAGAACCTGGACACCGCGGACAACCCGCTGACCTTCATCAAGACCATTCAGCTGATGGACGCCGCCACCCAGAAGGCCATCGGAGGCTTCGATCACGCCGGAAAGTACGAGACCTCGCTGCTCTCCGCCGTGTTCCCCCAGAACGTGGACTTCGAGCGCACCCACTGGAATACGGAGTGGTTTGCCATTCCTTCCCAGGAGGCCAGCATCGAGCTGGGCGAAATGATGGTGGCGAAGACCCTGGATTATCTGGAGAGGACCATCGTATGACATCGCGGCGCCGCCCCTGTTCGCGCGCGGGGGCGGCGCGCCGCATTGACGGAGGCGTTTGGACGCTGTCCGATCTTCACCGGAGGATGTGTGGGAATGAACGCAGTCAGGCTGGAGGATATCGCCCGGGAACTGAATCTCTCGGTATCCACCGTGTCCCGTGCGCTCAGCGGCAAGGGCCGCGTGGGGGAGAAGACCCGGGCCCGCGTGCTGGACGCCGTGCGCGAATCGGGCTACCGGGTCAACGATGTGGCGCGCTCGCTGCGCATGCGAACGGCGAAAAACGTGGGCATCATCGTCCCGGACATCTCCAACAGCTTCTTTGCGTCGGTCATCAAGGGTGCCCAGCAGCGCTGCAGGCAGGCGGGATATGTGCTGATCGTCTGCAATTCCGACGAGGATTCCACCGTCGAGGAGGAGCTGCTGCATACGCTGTTGAGCAAGCAGGTCTCCGGGCTGGTGCTGGCCAGCGTGGTGGAGAGCCGGTCGATCCTCGCCCAGTACGACCCGCTGAAGGCGCCCATCGTCTACATCGACAACATGCCCCAGGGCGCGGAGGGCTATGACAGCGTGGCCATCGACAACCGCGCCGCCGCCCGGCGGCTGACGCTCTCAATGCTTGACCGGGGCTATTCGGAGATCGGCATGATCACCGGCCCCTCGAGCCAATCGACGGGCGCGCTGCGCCGCCAGGGCTTCGAAGCGGCCCTTGGGGAGCGCGGCGTCGCACACAGCGAGGCATGGATTCGCACCGGTTCGTTCACTATGGAATCCGGGTACCGGGAGATGCGGGAAATCCTGAAGCTGTCCCGCAGGCCGCGGGCCATGCTGTTCGCCAACAACTACATCGCCTATGGCGCGATGAACGCCCTTCGGGAGGAGGGACTCTCCGTGCCCGGGGACATGGCCGTCACCGCGTTTGACGCGCTGGACCTCACGGGGCTGATCGCGCCGCTGATCACCTCGGTCAACCAGCCGGCCCAGCAGATCGGCAGCCGCGCGGTGGAGCTGCTCCTGGACCGGATGCGGAATCCGGATCAAGCGGGGACCCGGGTCATTCTGGAGCCCGGCTTCGTCGACGGGGATTCCTGGTGACCCGGCGGTGCTCGGCTGTCCGGCCCAAGCGACGGCGGCGATCTGCCGCAAGAAGGAGGAACCATTCATGAAGACCATCAAAGCGATTCCGATTACGCACGAAAACTTCCGGCCCTACGGCTCCTTTGCGAGCATGCTCGATCCGAAGGGCAACTGCTTCCCCGGCGACGCGACCTTCTATCCGGACCAGGTCGAGCTGAACGTCCAGGGCGGCAGGCCGATCACCTTTTCTCCGCTGACGGTGAAAAAGCCGGAGCGCATGATCGTGAGCCAGGCGGAGTACCACAACTACACCGGCGAGGGCATCTTCGTCATCGACGACGATGCGGTGATCCATGTCGCACCACCTTCGAACCACGTCATCGTGCCGGAGAAGACCGAGGCCTTCCTCGTACCCAAGGGCACCCTGGTCAAGTTGAACACCGGCGTGTGGCACCTGGCCGCGCTGCCGGTTCACAACGAGTTGCTGCACGTGATGATCATCCTGCCCGAGCGCGTGTACGCCAACGACTGCACGGTCTGCGAGTACCCGGAGGACCGCCAGGTGGAAATCGTGCTGTAATGCGCCCGCGTCCACAGAAAAAACAGCCCGCCCCTGCGCAAAATCACAGGGGCGGGTTGCTTTGCGAAGCGCCGAGGCGCTGGCCGCGGCTCTACAAAGACCGCTATATCCCAATGGCCGCCAGCACGCCAAAGCCCACGATGGCCACCAGCGTGGACACGGACAGGGCCGAGGAGATGTACACGCGCTGGCTGGCGTCGGCCGCGAACACCGGCAGCACAAAGGGCGGCGGCAGGATGAACATTACGGCGATGGCGGCGGAGAGGCTTGCCCCGGCAGCGGGCCAGATCAGGCCGAGCAGGCCCCGGAAGGCCAGCCCCAGCACCAGCAGGATGGCGTAGCGCAGCGCCACCACCCGAATGGTGTCCGCCCAGGGAATGTCGCCCAGCACCAGGTCATAGCCGATGGCGAGCAGGATCAGCGCGCTGGTGGGCGCGGCGATGAAGCTCGTGCAGGCGTCGATGACGCCGCTGAGGCCCGAGGGCTCCAGTGCCCGGTACAGTCCGGTGGCGCCCAGAAGCACGCCGGCGGCGATGGCGACGATGATCGGGGAGAGCGCCATCTCCCTCAGCAGCGCGGGAAGGCTCGCGCGCTCGCGGCCCTCCAGGCCCAGCAGGACCTTGTAGAGGGTGAACACGAAGAGCACCTGGCCCAGATCGATGCGGGCAAATTCCGCCACGCGGTCGCCGCCCGCCAGCATCGTGAAGAGCGCATAGCCCAGCATCCCGGCTTCGAATCCCGTGGTCAAAAAGGGTACGAAGCGCGAGGGCAGCTTCAACAGCCGTCCCCCGAGCCGGCCCAGCGCCCAGGCGGCGAGACAGACCGCGAACATCATCAGCGGCACCGCCACGTCCATCGGCGTGTAGCGCGTGGTGGCGAAGGCGTTCAGGAGCACCGCAGGCAGCGCGATGTTTACGGCCACGTTCTTCAGGGCGTTGATGCCCTCCCGGGAGATCAGCCTGCGGGTGCGGCAGAGCATGCCGATGCCCAGCATCAGCACCACGGGCAGCACGGTGCGCAGCACTTCGACGAAGCGTTCCATGGATCCGGCCTCCTCTTTGGTTTCTCAGGGTCCGCGAATATCGATATTATACTGTCCCGGCGCGGGTGCTGTCAAGCGGGACGGGAATTGACGAAACGCGAGGGGTTGTAGTATGATGGAGGTGTGCCTTTCTGTGCGGAGGGCCAAGGAAGCGGGGGATTGACCGATCATGATCATGAACGAATACTGCAAGCGCTGCCTGCTGGGCAAGAAGTTGGACGACTACCCGGCCTGGGCGTCGGCCGAGGCCGCGGCGGAGTACCGGCGGCGGGTGCTGGCATTGGTGAACGAAAACGAGACGCTGAGCAGTCCGGAGGTGGACTGCGAGATCGACCGGATTCACGAGTCGCTGTTCGGCCCCCGGCTGGATTACGACCCCATCAAGCGGCGCTTCAATGCGTTGATGCTGGAGCGGGAGGGCGACATGCTGGACGGCATCGCCGCCGCACCGGACCCGCTGGAGCGGGCGGTGCAGTACGCCATGACCGGCAATTTCATCGACTTCGCGGCGCTGGAGAACGTGGACGAGGGCGCGCTGCGCGGGCTGCTGGCGAAGGCCGGGGAGATCCGCGTGGACCCAGCCGCGCTGGAGGCGCTGCGCCGGGCGGTGATGTCCGCGCGGTCGCTGTTGTTCATGACGGACAACTGCGGTGAGATCGTGGCGGACAAGGCGCTGATCCGGACGCTGTCCGCGCTGAACCCCGCGCTCGAAATCACCGCCATGGTGCGCGGCGCGCCGGTGGTGAATGACGCGACTGTGGAGGACGCCGTGCAGGTGGGGCTGGACCAGGTGGCGAAGGTGATCGGCAGCGGCTGCGGCGTGGCGGGGAACCCGCTCCACCGCATCTCCGACGAGGCGCGCCGGGCCATCGACGCGGCGGACGTGCTCATCGGCAAGGGCCAGGCCAACTACGAGGCGCTGAACGGCTGCGGGCTGAACATGTTCTATATCTTCATGTGCAAGTGCCAGCTGTTCATGGACCGCTTCCATGTGCCGCTCTACGCAGGCATGCTGACCCAGGAGGATTTCTGAAGGAAACAGCGACGGGACCGTTCGAACAAGCGGGCCCGTCGCTGTTTTGGGTCACAGCAGAAAGCAGCCGGTGTAGGCCATGTGGTCCGAACCGTAGTAGTACTGCAGCCCGTTTCGCTTGCACACCTCCAGCACCAGCATGCCGTAGGCCTCCATGGAGGAGACCATCTGGTCCGGGAAGCGGCAGGGCGCGTCGGGATAGGTGCATTGGGCGCATCGGGTGCAGCTGCCCGAGCCCAGGGCCAGCACGGGCACGCGGGCCGCCCTCAGGGCGGCGTACATCCTCTGGAAGTGGGCGTCGTGCTCGCGCTCGATCTCCATCATGCCCTCAAAGTCGAAGCTGTCCTCCACCTCGCCGGAGGTCTGCACCAGTATGCCGCCGGCATACGGCTTCAGCCGCGCGGCGCAGGCTTCCAGCGCGCCGCAGCCCGGCGGGCAACTCCAGCACTTGTCGTACTTGCCGCAGGTGTTGTTCGCGCACATGTCGCGCACCTCCTGCTTCAGCTCGACGGTGGAGAGATCCAGCGGCGCCCAGGCGGTGAAGCCCGCCTCTTCTGCAAGCTGTGAGAGTTCCTCGTACGTCATGGCTCCTCCTCCGAAAACTCCAGCGCGTCCACAAAGCAGTCCTGGAACTGCGGCAGGCTCGCCAGCTCCAGAAATTCTGCGCCGTCGGCCAGCTGTTGGCTGTATGCAAATTCGCTTCGGCTCAGCGCGCACAGCTTTGCGCCTTCACCGGCGGCGTTGCCGATGGGCACGACGCGATCCTCCAGCGCGGGGGGGATCATGCCGATGCGGCAGGCCGAGGCGGGGTTCAGGTAGTTGCCGAAGGCGCCGGCCAGCAGCACCCGCCGAATGCCGTCGACGGGGATGCCGAGGCGCTGGGCCAACAGTTCGACGCCCGCCCGGATGGCGGCCTTGGCCAGCTGCACCTCCCGCACGTCCTTCTGGGTCAGCACCACATCCGAGCCCTCGAGCCGGTAGTCGCCGTCCTCCATGCGGCCGGATTCATCGATGACGCCCGTCTCCAGCAGGACGGCCACCAGGTCCAGCAGCCCGGAGCCGCACAGCCCGACGCCCCGGATTTCGCCGATGACGTGGTGCCGCAGCGCGCCGTTCTCGAGCCACACGTGGTCCACCGCGCCCGGCGCGCCGCGCATGCCGCAGGAGATCTTCGCGCCCTCGAAGGCGGGGCCGGCGGCGGTGGAGCAGGCGAGGCGGCGGCGGCGGTCACCCAGCACCATCTCGCCGTTGGTGCCGATGTCGATCATCAGCGTCATCTCCTCCAGGCGGTCGAACCGCGTGGCGGTCAGGCAGCCCACGGTGTCGCCGCCCACGAAGCCCGCGATGTTCGGCAGGATCCGGACGCGCCCCCCGGTGGGCAGCAGGCTCGCGGCCTCCCGCTCGATGGCCGCAAAGGCCTTGGGCATGTAGGGCGGCGTCACCAGGGGCCGTGGATCGATGCCCAGCAGCAGGTGGTGCATGGCGGTGTTGCCCACGATGGCCGCGCAGCTGATGTCCCGCACGCCGATGCCCGCGCGGGC
>JAFWBZ010000402.1 GCA_017537105.1 Clostridia bacterium
CGCCCGGCGGGGATACCGGTCCGGGGTGGGCGCGACCTTGCGGATCCACGCGGCGCGATGATCCCAGTCCCGCCCGGGGATGGGCAGGGCGACGGTGCGCTCCACCGCGCCGCCCAGCAGCGCGACGGCGTTCGAGCCCTCCCGCAGCTCCTCCTCCAGCCCCGGCCCCTTCATGGCCAGCATCCAGCCGCCGGGCTGCACGAAGGGCAGCAGGTACTCCGCGAGCACGTTCACCGGGGCCACAGCCCGGGCGCAGGCCAGGTCGAAGCGCTCCCGCAGCTCGGGGCGACGGGCGGCGTCCTCCGCCCGCAGATGCACCGCCGCGGCGTTCAGCCCCAGGTCGTCGATCACGGCCTGCAAAAACTCCACCCGCTTCTGCAGCGCGTCCAGCAGCGTGAAATGCACGTCCGGAAGCAGGATGGACAGGGGGATCCCCGGGAAGCCCGCGCCGGAACCCACGTCCACCGCGGTCTTCACGGCGGGAAAATCGCGGGACAGGGGGGCGATGCAGTCCAGGTAGTTGCGGTCGACGGCCTCGCGCGGGTCCTCCGGCACCCGGGTCAGGTTCATCCGGGCGTTGGCGGCGGTGAGCAGTTCGTGGTAGCGCGCAAACTGCGCGGCCTGGGCCGGGGTCATGTCGACGCCCATGGCCTGCGCGCCGGAAAGCAGAAGCTCCTTCAGCATGTCAAATCCTCGCTTCGCGGTGATGTCCCCTCCATTATACCCCAAACCGGCGGGAATGCAAAGGCTTTCGCGCCGCGCCGCCTTGACCGGCCGGGAGGAATGGGGTATAATGTTTCCAGCTTCCGCGCGAAAGGATGAGGCAGATGGGCTTCCGATACAGAAATCCCGGCATCAAGATCGGCGACACCACCATTCGCAAGAACAAGAAGGGCTTCAGCCTGTCCCGGAGGACCAAGCGGGGCGACACCGTGACCTACAACTCCGCCACGGGCAAGACCACCCGCACCCACCGGACGGGCATTCCGGGCCTGTCCTGGCAGACGGTCCGCGGCGGCAAGGGGCTGTCGGGCTGCCTGGGCTGCTGCGTCTACGTGATCGGCGCGCTGGTCCTGCTGGCGGCGCTGCTGGTGTTGATTCTATAGCTAAAGACATCCAAACGGAGGGCCCCGCGCAATCGCGGGACCCTCCGTTCGTTGGAAAACCCTCCGCCGTTACCGGAACGCGCAGTACAGCTTCTGGTTGACGCTGTGCTTCTTGCCGTCCTCGGTGGTGTAGCTGCTCAGCACGACGCGGGCGTAGGTGCCGTTGTCGAACCAGGTCACCTGCTGGCTGCTGCCGTCGCTGAACTGGACCGTCCAGCCCTCGGACAGGATCATCGAGGCGGTGTCGTTTTCACCGGTGTCGATGCTGGTCTCCACGGAGTGCTCGGTCCAGTATTCGGTGCGCTTCTTCTTGGTGCTGGTGTTCTTCTTGCCGTAAAAGGTGCCCAGCGAGGTCTTGCCGCTGTTGCACTGGTACAGCTTGAAGGAGTAGCCGGTGATGCGCTTGCGGCCCGTGTTCTTCACGTGGATATTCAGCGTGTGCAGCGGGCTGATGTCGCAGTCCAGCGCGTACAGCAGCACGTCGCTGTCCTTGGTGGCGGTGTATTCGGCGTAGTGGGAGGCCAGGTATTCCAGCGTCGCGTCGTCGGCGATGCCGGTCTCCTCCAGCCCGGCGTCCGCCTGCACCTGCTTCACGGCCTTCTCGGTCTTGCCGCCGAAGTCGCCGTCCGCCCCGCCGGCCAGGTAGTTGTGCTCGATCAGCTGCAGCTGCAGCGCCGCGACCTCGTCGCCCTTGTCGCCCTTCTTCAGGGGTTCCGCCAGCGCGCCGAGGCTGCCCAGCAGCAGCGCCAGGCAGAGTATGCAGAGTATCCCGCGTCTCATGGTTCGCCCTCCTTGCCTGTGGTGGTTTACAAGCATTTTACCATAAGGGCGGCCGATGCACAAGAGCTGTTCCCCAAATCAGGCGGGATTTCTGCGCCAAAATAGATCAGGCAGCCCATGACATTCCATGGACTGCCTGTTGCTATTCAATGTTTTTCAGAAAGCGTCCGCTCAGACTGCGCTGTGCGCCTCGAAGGTGCTCACGCTGCCCGCGCCGGACAGGTCGATTTCGGTGGAGAAGCTGTCCACGGTGACGGTGATGCCGCTGTTGCCCTGGACGTACACGGTGCCGTCGCTGCCCGCAATGGTCACGGAGCCGCCCTCGGCGTCCACGATGGCGCCGGCGCACTCCAGCGCGGTCAGGGTGCTGTCCCCGGTGACGACCCAGGTGGAGGTCTCGTCGATCACCACGCGGCAGCCGCCGTCGCCGCCATCGCCTGCGCAGGACTCGTCGTCGATCACCGCGCCGGTCAGCACACTGCCCTCGGTGAGGTACAGGTTCAGGTTGGAGATGCTGTCCCAGAGGATGTCGCCGTCCATGTCCTGCCGGATGGCGGTGAACACGCAGTTCGCGCCGTTTGCGCCGGTGGCGCCCCAGCCGCGCTGGTTGGCGTTGCCGGTGCAGCGCAGGAAGTACTCGCAGTCCTCGGCCGCCACGATGTCCACGCCGCGGAGGGTGAACACGCTGTCGGTGTTGGTGGTGTAGAACAGGCCGCCGTTCTGGCTGATCAGCGTGCCGCCGTCCATTTCGAAGCTGCCCTGGCCGACTTCGCTGTCGCCGGACATGGACTGGTAGAGGATCACGGTCCAGGTGTTGTCATTTTGCGCCTGGTCGGGCATGTCGCCGGTCAGCGTGCAGTTGTACAGCCGCACCGCGTTCCGACCCTCCAGGCACAGCGCCTCGGAGCCGGTGGCGGTCAGCGCCGCGTCGCGGATGGTGATGTCGGCGGTGACGTAGACCGCGGGGGAGCCGGAACCGTTGGCGGTGTAGTTGCCGCCGTCCACGATCATGGTCCCGCCGCCCCGGTCGCTGCGGATCGCCGCGGAGGAGCCGCCCTGGGTGGTGACGTCCAGGTTGCTGGCGACCAGCGTGCCGCCGCCCGCCACGTGGATGCCGCCGGAGGTGCCCTGTTCGGTGGCGATGGTGGAGTCGGAGACGTAGACCACGCCGTCGCCATAGGCGAACACGCCCGCGCCGCCCGCGGCGTCCGTGGTGATTTCGGTGTTGTCGACGACCAGCGTGCCGCCGGTGGCCAGCAGCGCTGCGCCCACGCCGTAGAAGCTGGCGGCGTCTCCGCCGGTGGAGTCGGAGGACGTGCGGGTGACGGTGGCGTCGGTCACGGTGACGGTGCCGCCGGTGACCAGCACCGCGTTTTCGTCCGCGCCGGTGGAGGCGATCTCCCCGGTCACCTCGGCATCGGCGTCATAGGCGTTCACCGCGTCGTAGTTCTCGGGCTGGCCGGAGCCGCCCATTCCGCCGGGCATGTCGCCGCCGGGCATGCCCTCCGGGGGTTCGCCGGGTGCGCCACCCTCGGGCAGGTCGGGGGGCGTGTCCATGCCTTCGGGGGGCGTGCCCATGCCGGAGGGCATCTCCGGGGGTGCGGAATTTTCCGCCAGGGCGCTGAAGCCCAGCGCCAGCATCATGATGACGAGGATCATGCTGAGAGTCTTTTTCATTTTCGTGACCTCCTTTATGGTTTGCGCCGCTGCGCGTCGCAGGGGCAGGAAGGGCTGCGCAGGTTTGCGATCTGTGTGCGGCGGGGATGCGCGTTCCCCGGCTGACAGGTGCATTATACGGAGCAATCCTGAAATGAAGCTTGAGAAATTTCAGCTTTCCTGAAAAAATGAGCGGCGCCCGGATTGCCGATTTCCGGGCGGTGTGCTATGATGGGGAACAGACAGGAGGGATGCATGCATGAAGCGCGCGTTGATTCTCTGCGGCGGCTGGCCGGGGCACGACCCCGTCGCCGTCGCCGGAAGGTTCCGGGGCCTGCTGGAGGCGCGTGGCTGCGCCGTGGAGACCATCGGTTCGACCGAGCCCTTTGCCGACGCGGGCTTCCTGCGCGGCTTTGACCTGCTGGTGCCGGTGTGGAGCTACGCCGGGACGCCTGCGCTGCCGGACGAGTGCGCGGTGCACATCGCGGACGCCGTCAGCGACGGCATGGGCATCGCGGGCTGCCACGGCGGCATGTGCGACGCCTTCCGGGAGAGCGTGCTGTGGCAGTTCCTCACCGGCGCCCAGTGGGTGGCGCATCCCAGCAATCCCTTCTACCACTGCACGCCCTGCGTGCCCTCACCGGAGGGCGCGTTTTTCCGGGAGTACACCGTGCACATCGAGGACGTCGATTCGCCCATCACCCTGGGCCTGCGGGACTTCCGCGTGCGCTCCGAGCAGTACTACCTCCACGTGGACCCGGCGGTGCGCGTGCTGGCCACCACCCGCTTCGCCCGGGAGGGGGACGAATACGCCCCGCACCTGACCGATGGTCCGGTGACGATGCCCGTGGCCTATGCGCGCCGGTGGGGGCGGGGGCGCATCTTCTACAGCTCCCTGGGCCACTGCGACGCGGAGTTCGACCGCTTTCCCGAGGCGCTGACGCTGATGTGCCGGGGCCTGCTGTGGGCGCTGGGAGAGGATCCGGAATAGTACCGCCGGGCCCGGTCCCTGATCCGCCCGGCCCGGACCTCCCTTCGCCGCAAAAAAATATTTTTGACAATTTGAATAAAACCCTTGACAAATACCGAGCGATTATTGTATGATAATCCTGCAATGTTGAGTTGCTGTTTTTATTGGAATTGAATTCAATCGATTTAATTATATAACTATAATTTGATCGATTCTTTTTCGGACGCGGGTGCAATCGATTTAATGCCGGGCGGCGGATTGCTCTCGTTTTTCAGCGGGTTGATTAAATCGATTTAATGATTGCGGAGGCGGCTATGTCGATCGTGCCACGCGCGCTGAAGTGCGATTTCAAGGTCAATCCCATCGGCGTCGGCAGCGCCCGGCCCCTGCTGGGCTGGCAGCTGGCGGAGGACCGCACCGGCGCGGGCCAGACGGCCTGGCGAGTCCAGGTGCGCGAGGAGGCGGGAAGCTGGAGCGCGCCGCTGTGGGACAGCGGCAGGGTCGAAACCGAGGCGCAGGCCACAGCCTATGCGGGCGCGGGGCTGCAATCCAACGCCACGTATCAATGGCGCGTCATGGTCTGGGACGAGGCGGGCGAGCCGGGCCCGTGGAGCGAGGCGGCCCGCTGGCGGCAGGGACTCACGCCTGGCGACTGGCGGGGCGCGTGGATCGGCGACGACGAGGGCCGGGACGGGTATGACCCCAGCGTGCCCTACTACTGCGCGGACGACTTCGACAAGGGCGAAAACCACCCCTTCCTGCCGAAGCCCGCGCTGCTGCGGAGCGAGTTTTCTGCGGGCGCCGGCGTGGCGTCGGCGGTGCTGTACGTCAGCGCGCTGGGGCTGACGGAGGTCTGGCTGAACGGCGAAAAGGCCACGGTCGGACACATGATTCCCGGCATCTGCGACTACCGCAGGCGCGCCTACGCCTTCGCCTATGACGTCACCGGGCTGGTCCGCGACGGCGAAAACGCCCTGGCGGCGGTGCTGGCGGACGGCTGGTACGCGGGCTACATCGGGCTCAATCCCCGGCAGTGGTGGGGCGCGAAGCCCCGGCTGAACGCGGAGCTGCGCATCGAATACGCCGACGGGCGCCGCCAGACGGTGGCGACGGACGCGGGCTGGCGTGCCTGCGTGGGCCCCTGGCTGTACGCCGACATCATGCACGGCGCGGGCTACGACGCCACGCTGGAGCCGGAGGGCTGGAAGCTGCCCGGCTATGACGACGCGGCCTGGCGGCCCGCGGACACCGGCGCGGAATACGACCACATGCCGGAAATGCACCCCGGCGTGCCCATCGTGGAGCACGCGCGCTACGCCCCCCGGGAGATCCGCTGGCGGAATGAGGACGAGGCGATCGTGGACTTCGGGCGCTGCTTTGCGGGCGTGATCTGCGCGAAGCTGCGCGGGCCGCGGGGCGCGCGGGTGGACTTCTTCCACGCGGAGGAGCTCACCGAGGACGGAGAGGACCTCTACGAGTACGGCAACCGCTCCGCCCGCTGCCACGACTGCTGCGTGCTGTCCGGCGGGGGAGAGGAGATCTTCCAGCCGGAGTTCACCTACCACGGCTTCCGCTACGCCCGGGTGCGCGGCCTGTCAAAGGTCGAGCTGCTGTCCATCGAGGGCGTGGCGATCTCCAGCGCGCTGCCGGAGCCCACGGAGCTGGAGACCGGCAGCGATACCGTGAACGCCGTCATCCAGCTGATTCGCAACACCGAGCAGTCGAACCTGTACGACATGCCCACCGACGTGTGCGCCCGGGACGAGCGCCTGGGCTGGGGCGCCGACGGACACTTCTTCATGCACACCGCCTCGACCCTGAACCACATCGCGCTGTTTTTGCGCAAGTGGCTGCGGGACGCCCTGGACGGCCAGGCGGAGGACGGGAGCCTGTGGGCCATCGCCCCGGCGGTGATGATGAAGGACATCACGCCCTTCGCGGGGGACCTGCAGTCCGACAGCGCGCTGCACTGCGCGTGGCTGCTGATGCGGCGCTACGGCGACATGGAGCCGGTGCGGCAGGCCTTCCCGGCGCTGGAGCGGTACTTTGCGTATTCCCTGGCCAATTCGGACCGGCTGCTGCGCTTCGCCACCGCCCACGACTGGCTGGACCTGTGGCCCGACGGCCACTCCGACCGCGACCACGGCTACGGACACTGCGACCCGACGCTGATCGGGACGGCCTGGTTCGCCCACTCCGCGGACATGATGGCGGACATCGCCGGGGCGCTGGGGGCGGCGGACCGCGCGGCGTACTACCGGGAGATGTACGAAAAGATCCGCACGGCCTTCCGGACGTTCTTTCTCCGGCGCGACAATCTGCTGCGCGGCGCTACCCAGGGCGGCTACCTGATGGCGGCGGCGTTCGGCCTGATCGGGGGTGAGGAGATCGCGGCGGCCCGCGACTGGGTGCAGGCGGACATGCGCGCGTGCGGCGGCATCACCTGGGGCATCACCTCCGCGCCCATCGCGCTTACCGGCCTGTGCAGGCTGGGCCTGGCCCGGGAGGCGGCGGCGTTTTTGCGGCGCACCCGGTATCCGTCCTTCGGCTACATGCTCTCGCAGGGCGCCACCGCCGTGTGGGAGCGCTGGGACGGCATCTACGAGGGCAAAAAGTTCCCCCACCCGATGAACGCCTTCGACCACATCGGCCTGGCTTCGGCGGGCGCGTGGATCCTGAGCGGCCTGGCGGGCATCGAGCCGGCGGCGGACGGCTTTGCCCGGGTGTCGATCCGCCCGGTGATCGATCCCGAAATCGGATCGGTGCGGGCGGTGTACCCCAGCGTCCGCGGGCCCATCGGGGTCCACTGGCGCTGCGGGGCGGGCGAGGCCCGCGTGGAGGTGGCGCTGCCCGCCGGGGTGACCGGCGCGCTGGCGCTGCCGGTGGAAGCAAATGAACTTCGGACCATCCGCGGAGCGGAGGGCGTCTCCGGGACCCATTGTGCCGATGGCGTCACGGCGATGGACCTTGCCTCCGGGCGGTACGAATTCAGAATAACTCTGCACTAATTTGAAGGAGGAAAATCCCATGAAAAAGATCCTGGCTCTGGCACTCGCCCTGATGCTCGCCACCGTCGGCCTGACGTTCGCGATGGCGGAAGAACAGTACTACATCGGCTACTCCAACATGCAGCTGGCCGAGGACTTCTTCATCACCGTTTCCAACGGCCTGAAGAAGGCGGCCGAGGCGAACAACGTGAAGTTCGAGGAGACCATCGCCAACCGCGACGCCGTGCTGATGGCCCAGAACATCGAGGCCTTCCTGATGAAGGGCGTGGACATGGTCATCGACTTCAACGTGCTGGCCGAGACCGGCTCCGAGATGGCCGCCCGCTGCGCCGAGCAGAACGTGCCGATGATCTCCATCGACTGCCTGTATGACGGCGCCTACTTCTTCGGTGTCGACAACTACGGTGCCGGCACCGCCCTGGGCGAGGGCGTCTGCGAGTTCGTGGACGAGAAGCTCGGCGGCGAGATCGAGTACATCGTGTCCCTGTGGGATTCCCAGAGCGGCGATACCATCAAGGCCCGCTGCGACGGCGTGGTGGACGTGCTGGCCGAGAAGTACGGCGTGGATGAGGAGCACATCGTGTGGGTCGACTCCCTGGCGGACGACGTCAAGACCGGCACCATGACCCGCGACTGGCTGAACAGCCATCCGGACGCCCACAAGATCGTGTTCATCGGCCAGAACGATGACCGCGGCTACGCCATCAACAACGCCGTGGAGACCCTGGGCCGCCGCGACGACTGCATCATCTGCTCCCACAACGCCGACCCGGCTTCCGTGGAGAACCTGCAGGCCCATCCCGACGGAGACACCGCCTGGGTGTGCACCGCTTCCTACAACTCCCACCTGTACGGCGAGCAGATCATGGACATGGCCCTGCGCATCCTGAACGGCGAGGAAGTGGCCCAGTCCGAGTACACCAAGGTCTCCGTCGTCTCCTACAAGAACGTCGCCGAGTACGTGGCGTCCCTGGAAGGCTGATCCCCCAACCCTGTCAGAAGCGGGAGCAATCCCGCTTCTGATCTTTCGGAACCCACCCCCACGCAACCATGATACGGCAGGTGATAAGGCGCATGAATATTCTTGAGATGAAGGACATTACCAAGGCCTTTCCGGGCATCGTCGCCAATGACCGCGTCAGCCTGACCCTGGAGAAGGGCGAGGTGCTGGCGCTGATCGGCGAGAACGGCGCGGGCAAGTCCACGCTGATGAAGATCCTCTCCGGCGCGCAGCGCCCGGACAGCGGCACGATCGTCATCGACGGGCAGACTCTGACCGGCTACAATACCCGCGAGGCCATCGATCTGGGCATCGGCATTGTTTATCAGGAACTGAATTATCTGGGCGCCTTGAGCATTGCCGAGAACCTGTACATCGGCAGGATTCCCGTGAAGGGAAGGCTGAAGAAGATCGACTATCCCACGCTCTTCGCCAAGGCGAAGGAGATCATGCAGGAGCTGGGCCTGGGGCACCTGGACCCGGCCACTCCGGTGGAGCAGCTCTCCACCGCGGAAAAGCAGCTGGTGGAGATCGCCCGGGCCTTTACCCGCGAGGTGAAGATCCTGGTGCTGGACGAGCCCACCAGCGCGCTGAGCGACACGGAGACGGAGGACCTGTTCAAGCTGATCCGCAGCTTCAAGCAGCGGGGCGTCTCCATCATCTACATTTCCCACCGGTTGAACGAGATCTTTGAGGTGGCCGACTCGGTGATGATCATGCGCGACGGCAAAAACGTCGCCCGCAGGCGCATCGCCGACACCTGCACCGACGAGCTGGTGCGGGACATGGTCGGCCGCGAGATCAAGGACATGTACCCCAAGCGCCAGGACATCGCCATCGGCAAGGAGGTCTTCCGGGTGAAGAACCTGCGGACGAACTTCCTGAAGGACGTGTCCTTCGACGTGCGCGAGGGCGAGGTCGTGGGCCTGTTCGGGCTGATGGGCTCGGGCCGCACGGAGATCGCCAACTGCATCATGGCGGTCCGGAAGTACGACAGCGCCGAGATGACCGTGGACGGCGCGGCCTACGCCCCGAAGAAGCCCCACGACGCGCTGGACAACGGCATCGCCTACGTGCCGCCCGAGCGCAAGAGCGACGGCATCACCGCGGTGCTGTCCGTGAAGGACAACATCACCATCGCCAATCTCCGCAAGTTCGCGCCCAAGGGCATCATGAACCTGAAGCAGGAGATGGCGCTGGCCCGGGACTGGGTCGAAAAGCTGAACATCAAGGTGCCCCAGATCCTGGCCCCGGTGGAGACCCTGTCCGGCGGCAACCAGCAGAAGGTGGTCGTGGCCAAGGAGCTGAACACCGAGCCCAAGGTGATGATCCTGAACGAGCCCACCCGCGGCGTGGATGTCGGCGCGAAGGTGGAGATCTACAACCTGATCAACGACCTCTGCGACAGCCGGAAGGCCGTGCTGATGATCTCCTCGGAGCTTCCGGAGATCATGGCCATGGCGGACCGCATCTTCGTGCTCCACGAGGGGAGGATCACCGCGGAGGTTCCCAAGTCCGAATTCTCGCAGGAGACCCTGCTGAAATACGCAATAGGAGGCTGACAGACCATGACGGGCGCCAAAGAGCAAACCACCATCCAGAGGATACTTCGCAAGCTGATGAAGGGAAACATCTCGACGGTCATCGCGCTGATCATACTGTGCCTGATCTTCGGCTTTGCCTCCCCCTATTTCTTCACCTTCACCAACATCATGAACATCGGCACCTACGCCTCCATCATGGGCACGATGGCCTCCGGCCTCACGGTGGCCATGCTGCTGGGCGGCCTGGACGTGTCCCAGTACGCGCTGTCCGCGTTCTGCGGCATGATCCTGGGCATCCTGTATGAGAACGGATGGAACCCGTATCTCACCATGCTGATCGTCATCCTGGTCGGCGCGGTGGGCGGCTGCCTGAACGCCTTCATCATCACGAAGATGCACGTCAGCCCCATCATCTGCACCATGGGCACCCAGTTCATCTTCCGCGGCGGCGCCTACCTGCTCACGGACGGCCGGTACATCCGCATCAACGACCCGGTGTACAGCTTCATCGGCTCGGGCAAGATCGCGGGCATCCCCTTCTGCCTGATCGTCATGGCGGTGATCTACGTGGTCATCTGGTATGTGCTGAAGTACACCACCTACGGCCGGCAGGTGTTCGCCACCGGCGGCAACCCCAACGTGGCGCAGCTGGCGGGCATCGACACCGCGAAGATCCGCTTCATCTCCCACATCCTGGCGGCCATCACCGCGGCGCTGGGCGGCATCATCACCGTCTCCCAGACGGCGGCGGCCATGGCCAAGCACGGCGCGGGCAACGACATGGACGGCATCGCGGCGGTCATCCTGGGCGGCTCCAGCGTGGGCGGCAAGGGCCAGGTCACCGGCACGCTGTTCGGCATCCTGCTGCTGTCCGTGCTGGTCAACGGCATGACGCTTCTGAACGTGCAGGCCTACTGGCAGCAGGTCATCAAGGGCGGCGTGCTGATCTTCGCCGTGTTCATCGATTCCCTGCGCGGCAACGGACTGAGGGCGTGACGACATGATCGAGAAAGTCAAATATGCCATGCTGTGCATGGCGCGCCAGTGCTGGGAACAGGGCGCCGCGGCCCAGGCCATGCTGGAGTGCGGGGATGTGCCCGCGCTGCTGCTGCTGGCCCGGGACTGCGTGGTGCGCCAGCGGGCGGACGGGCGGCTGTGCGACGTGGAGAACACGCCGGCCAGCGTGGACCCCGCCTGCTGCGTCGAGCCGGTGCTGGCGGCGGGCCGCATACTCGGGGACGAGAGCTATGCCGAGGCGGCCCGGCGAAACATCGACTACCTGCGCCACACCGCGCCCCGCGCGGAGGACGGCGCGCTCTACCACATGCTGGGGGACGAGGAGATCTGGGCCGACGGCCTAGCCATGGGCCCCCACGTGCTGATGGCGGCGGGCTACCTCGACGAGGGCTATCGCTATTACCAAGCGATCCGGCGCAGGCTGCTGGACCCGGAGACGGGCCTGTTCCGCCACAAGTGGCACGAGGGTCGGCAGTGCTTCACGCGCCCCTGCTTCTGGGGCGTGGGCAACGGCTGGGCGCTGGTGGGCCTGATGCGCATGACGAAGGCGCTGATGGACGCGGGCGATCCCCGGGCGGACGCGCTGGCGGCGGACTATCGCGCCCTGGCGGACGCCATGCGGCCGCTGCAGGCCGAAAACGGGCTGTTCCACGACATGCTGGACGACGAACACACATTTTACGAGAGCGAGACGGCGGAAATGTTTGCCTATACGCTCTACAATATGGTATCATGGAAAAAACTGGATGCGTCGTATCTCGCGGACGCGGACCGCGCCCGGGAAGCCGTCAACCGCCGGCTCACGCCGGACGGGCTGCTGACCGGCAGCGCCGGATCTCCGCTGTTTGAGACCGAGGGCACCTCCGTGGAGGCGCAGGCGCATTGGATCATGATGGATACCGCCGCGCGGGCGCTGGGCAGGCCGTAGCTTTCGCCGCCCGCCCGCTCCGGCGGGGCGCGCGAAAGAGGGGATACCATGGCGAGGGCAAAGGCGGCGGAGACCGGCGAGCGCGGAAAGCGCCGCAGCACGATCTACGACGTGGCGAAGCGGGCGGGCGTGTCCGCGGGCACGGTTTCCCACGTGCTGAACGGCACCGCGCCGATCTCGCAGGAGACCCGCGTCCGCGTGCTGGACTCCGTGCGGGAGCTGGGCTACAGCCGCAACGAGAACGCCCGGGCGCTGCGGACCGCCGATTCCAAGATCATCGGCGTGGTGCTGCAGGACATCTCGTCGGAGTATTACGCCCAGTGCACCGCCTGCATCCTGCAGCGCGCCCAGGAGGAGGGCTACGCCGTGCTGACCACGGACGCGCACTTCTCCCCGAAGGTGCTGAAGACCGGCGTGTCCGCGCTGGTGAACCGCCGGGTGAACGGCCTGATCTTCGTCGGCGGCTCCCACGACCGGGAGAGCTACGAGCTGGCCCACGCGGCCGGGGTGCCCATCGTGTTCGGCGACCGCTACGTCGAGGACTTTCCCTGCGTGCAGTTCAACAACCACGAGACGCTGTATCGGCTGGTGCGCGCCCTCTACCGGCAGGGTTACCGGGAATTCTGCTACTACGGCGAGCAGCTGAGCTCCCAGCAGAACCTGGAGCAGCGCTTCGGCGGCTTCCGGGACGCGGTGCGGGACTTGGGCGTGCCCGAAGAGAACTGCGAGGTCATCCTGCAGGAGAACCTGGACAGCAGCAAGATGAAGAAGGCCTTCGACTACTTCCACCAGGGCATGCTGAAGTCCCGGCGGGAGGGCAGCCGGTCGGTCATACTGACCTCCAACGACATGATCGCCCAGGGCGTCATCTCCGCCGTGCGGCGCTCCGGGCTGCGCGTACCGGAGGACATCGCCGTGTTCGGCTTCGACAACATCAGCATCTCCGCCTACGCGCTGCCATCCATCTCCACGGTGGCGCAGGACCCCTATCTGCTGGGCGACCGGTGCTTCGAGCTGCTGCTGGAGCGGATGCGCAATCCCCGGGGGCCGGTGGAAAACGTGATGCTGGAGCAGAAGATCGTGCTGCGGGAATCCGTCCCGCTGGAGGAGGCATACGTGCGCGGCGAGGGACTGGCCCTGTACGACGGGGCGGATTGACAGGCAAAAAACGGGTTCTTCATGTTTCCGTGAAGAGCCCAAAAGCGGCAGGCAGGCGGCCGGGGCCGCCTGCCTTTCCACGCGCTTTTTCAGAGGAGGCAGCTTATGGAATCCATCAATCTGGGCAAGACGGGGCTCCAGATCCGGAGGATCGGTCTCGGCAGCTGGGCGATCGGCGGTCCCTGCATGGACGGCGGCGCCCAGATGGGCTGGGGAGACGTGGACGACGAGCAGTCCGTGCGCGCCATCCGCCGGGCCGTGGAGCTGGGCGTCAACTACATCGACACCGCCAACATCTACGGCGCGGGCCACAGCGAGGAGGTCGTGGGCCGCGCGGTCCGGGGCATCCGGGACGAGGTGGTGATCTCCACCAAGTTCGGCATCCTCTGCGATCCTGTCGCGAAGTGCACCACGGGCATCATCCGGGAGGCCGGCGAGGTGGCCCGCTCCTGCGAGGATTCGCTGCGGCGGCTGGGGACGGACCGCATCGACCTGCTGCTGTTCCACCTGGGCAGCTGCGCGCCGGAGTTTGCCGCGGAGGTACGCGAGGCGCTGGAGGCGCTGGTGCGCGCGGGGAAGATCCGCGCCTACGGCTGGTCGACCGAGGACGCGGCCTGCGCCCGGATCTTCGCCGAGGGCGAGCACTGCGCGGCGTTCATGCACATCGGAAACGTGCTGGAGGACTACCCGGACATGATCGCGCTGTGCGAGGAGACGGGCATGATCAGCCTGTGCCGCTCGCCGCTGTGCATGGGGCTGCTCACGGGGAAGTACGGCACGGACACCCGCTTCGCCGCCAACGATCTGCGGGGCCGGAACGCCCCGGCGTGGATGCAGTACTTCGTGGACGGCAAGCCCAACCCGGAGCTGCTGCGCAGGCTGGACGGCATACGGTCCGTGCTCACCTCCGGCGGCCGCACGCTGGCCCAGGGCTGCCTGGCGTGGCTGTGGGGGCGCAGCCCGCAGACCGTGCCGGTGCCCGGCTTCCGCACGGAGCGCCAGGCCGAGGACAACGCCCGGGCGCTGGAGTTCGGCCCGCTGACCCCCGCGCAGATGGCCGAGATCGACGGGATCCTGGGAAGGAACGCCTGACCGAGAGACGGGAAGAAGAGGGGTTCTTCGCGTTTTCCCGGGGAGAAAACTGCACTTTTCAACGATTTGAGCCCGGAAGCGCTTGCTTCCGGGCTCATGGACGTTTTCCGGTCAATACCGCTGGTTGAACTCCAGCTTTTCGCGGTTGGGACCGAGGATGGTGAAGTACTTCACGCCCCGCTCGAAGAAGGGCAGCGCGCCCTCCTCGATGACCTCGAGGTGCATCGCGTCCGCGATCCTGCGGGCCTCGTCCACGTCGGTGACGTTGATGGCGATGTGGTCCACCGCGCCCGCGGTCCCCACGGCCTTGAAGTTCTGGTAGGTCTCGATCACCAGGTCGCCCAGCTGCATGAACGCCACCAGCTCGCCGTTGTTGTCTGCGCGGAAGATCACCTCGAAGCCCAGCGCGGTGTAGAACGCCACGGTGGCCTCGATGTCGTTGGTGGGCACGCCGATGTGCTGAAGCCCGGTCGCCAGCTTGGAAAATGCCATGGAAATGCCTCCCTTTCGTTGATTCCCGTGCCTCCATTGTAGCACAGATCCGGGGAGAAGACAACGCGAAACTACCGAAATACCTGGCAGGGGATGCCCTCCCGCTCGAAGACGTCGAGGAAGTATTTCGGCGCGGCGGCCTCGTCGAACTCCGGCGCGTAGGTCCGCCCCACCATGTCGTACTTCGCCCCGGCGGCCCGCTGGTAGGGCAGCACATCCACCCGCACCAGCGACTTCGCGCCTTTGACCAGTTCTGCCACGGTTTCGAAGTGCTCTCGTTCGTCGTTGACGCCGGGGATGATGGGCATGCGCAGGATGAAGGGCGTGTCCCCCGCGGCCAGCATCCGGGCGTGGCGGCGGATGGGGGCCTGGTCCACGCCGGTGTAGCGCCGGTGTGCCTCCGGGTCGGATACCTTCCAGTCCATCATCACCAGGTCCAGCTTCTCCATGACCTGCGCGAACACCGCGTCGGTGGTGAAGCCGCTGGTCTCGACGGCGGTGTGCACGCCCGCCAGCCGGTCGAGCACCCCGGAGACGAAGTCCCACTGTAACAGCGGCTCGCCGCCGGAGAAGGTCACGCCGCCGCCGGTGGCGCGGAACACGTCGGCGTCCTTGTTGAGCCGCGCGGCCAGGTCCTCCGCGGTCCATGCCGTGCCGGCGATCTTCCGGAAGCCGCCCCGGCACGCCGGGACGCAGGCGCCGCAGGCGGTGCAGCCCTTGGGCTGCCAGCAGCCGCCCGTTGGGACTTCGGCGCCGAGGGGACACGCCCGTTCGCAGGCCCCGCAGTGCACGCAGGCGGCGGTGGAGACCATCAGCTGCGGCTTTGGCGACAGGCCTTCCGGGTTGTGGCACCACTGGCACCTGAGCGGGCAGCCCTTCATGAACACCGTGGTCCGGATGCCCGGACCGTCGAACACGGCAAATTCCTTGATGTCGAATACGATGCCCACAGCAGTCGCGCCATTACGCGCTTGCGCGGGCGCGGCCAGCCCGCGCTGGAATCCGCAGGATTCGTGCGGCGCTGTCGCCGCTTGCCCTTTGGGCTGTAGCGGTGATGCGTTACTCATACGAGCAGCTCAGCCCTTCGGATGATGTGGTCCTGGTAGCACTTGTCCAGCTCCACGAAGTAGCCGCTCCAGCCCCACACGCGCACGATCAGGTTGCGGTAGTTCTCCGGGTGTTTCTGGGCATCCAGCATGCGCTCGCGGTTGACGGTGTTCAGCTGCAGCTGGTGGCCGCCCCGCTGCACGAACAGCCGCACCAGCTGGGCCACCTTGGTGATGGACTCCTCCTGGCTGAACACGCTGTCGGAGAACTCGATGGTCAGCGGGCCGCCATTGATGGTCCGGCGCAGGTCGGGCTTGGAGAAGCTCTTGATCAGCGAAACGGGGCCGTTCAGCCGGATGTTCAGCGAGGGCGCGTAGTTGGCCGGCAGCGGCACGCCCGCCTCCCGGCCGTCCGCGGTGGCGCCCAGCTCGTTGGCGTGGAAGATGTAGAACATGGCCGAGCCCGTGCCCGCGCGAATGATGCCGCCGCGCTCGTTGTGGAGTCCCTCCACGGCGTCCGCGAAGGTGTCCAGCAGCCAACCCACGAGACCGTCCACCCGGTCGTCGTCGTTGCCGGCCTTGGGGCAGTGGTATTTCAGCTGATCCCGCAGCGCGTCGTGGCCCACGAAGTTGTCCGCCATGGCCCGCAGCAGCGCCTCCGGCGCGGTATCGCCGTGGAACACCTCCTGGTCCACCGCCGCCAGCATGTCCGCCGCCGGGGCGACGCCGGTGCCGTGCAGACCCCAGTTGTTGTATTTGCAGCCCAGGGAGATGTCCCGGCCGCTTTCCAGGCAGCCGTCGAAGAACAGCGACAGGTAGGGCGAGGGGATGACGTACAGGTTCCTCCGCTCCGCCAGGGTCTTGCGCACGTCGGCGAAGATCGCCTCCCGCACGAGGGCCTTGACCTCCTCGAGAGAGCGGCAGGCGGTCAGGTGCTCCCGGAGCACCCGGTCCACGATGTTGGCGAAGGGCAGCGCGCCGATGTTCACGATGTCCATGGCGCGGCCGGGGATGATGAACTCCCAGCAGGCCGCCATGGCGTAGTTTCGGGCGTCCTCTGTGTCGTAGCCCAGCGCCTCCAGGCCGGGGATGGCCACGTCGTCGTTCTCGTACTGGGGGAAGCCCAGGCCCAGCTTCGTCAGCTGCGTGCCCAGCTCGTACACCTCCAGCGGCGTGTCCTTATTCACCCGCAGGTTGATCTTCGGGTCGATCAGCCGAAGCTCCGCGGAGGCCTTCAGACACCACTTCGACAGCAGGTTGAAGCCGTCCGTGCCGTCGGGCAGCATGCCGCCCAGCACGATGCTCTGGCCGTTGTCGCCCTGCTGCATGCCGGGGTACAGGTCGCTGTCCCGGTTGCAGGCGAGGAAGAAGGCCTCCAGCAGCTCGAAGGCGCTCTCCTCGGTCTCCCGGCCGGCCTCCAGGTCGGCCCGGAGGTAGGGGATCATGGTCTGGTCGAAGCGGCCCATCGTGTTGTGGTAGTCGCCCTCGCACCACATGGCGTAGTGCAGTATCCGCAGCGACTGCAGCGCCTCCCGGAAGGTGCGCGGCGGCAGCGCCGGCACCCGGTCCAGCACCTCCGCCAGCGCCTCGTCGCCCTTTGCCCGGGCGGCGGCGGCGTAGCGCGCCGTCAGCTTTAGCACCGCGTCGATGGAGATGCGCATGGCCCGGTGCAGCTCGCCCTCGCCCAGTTTTTCCCGCCACGCCAGGAGGCCCACGGAGATCACGGAGGCGTAGTCCGGCGACAGGTTGGACACGTTGCCCAGCTCGTGGATGAAGTGCCCTTCGGTGATGGCGGCCCACTCCGCGTCGTCGAAGATGCGGGGTAGATTCGGCACCGTGCGGGTGAAGGCGATGATCTCGTTGTCAAACAGGTACGGCGTCTCCATCTCAAGCGCCTGCTTCAGCCGCAGCGCCGTGCGAAGGGTGTCCGGCAGGGACCGGTCCCGGTAGGTCAATTCGAGGTCCTCCGGCAGCGCGATGCGCGCGGCGTGGTGCAGGCGCTCCCACTGGAAGTGCATCAGGGCCCGTATGCGTTCCGTCATCTCCGATCAGCTCCTTTTTTCGAGGGCGGAAAGTGCGTTCGTCCGGGGGATGTTAACGTTAACATCCCCTCGCTTCCATTATCGCACAGCCGCGCCGGAAAGTCAAGCAAAAAGGCGGGGCGCGGCCGCATGAATGTGCGACTGCGGTTCACCTTTTGCATTTGCGCATTTGCCGCGAGTGTGGTATGATGGTCCCAACGACGGCGCGCCGGGGCGGACCGGGGCGCGGGGGAGGGCGGCGAAATGCACAACGGGCGCAGAAAGGTGACGCTGCGGGACCTGGCGGAGGCCACGGGCTTCAGCGTGAACACGGTCTCCCGGGCGCTGCGGGGCGAGAAGCGCATCGCGCCGGAGACGCTCCAGAAGATCCTGGAGGCCCAGGCCCGCATGGGCTACATCCACAACACGCTGGCCTCCTCGCTGCGGCGCGGCTACACCAACACCATCGCGGTGATCCTGGGCGACGTGTCCAACCCCCACTTCGGGGTGATGATGAGCGAGATCGAGGCCCGGGCCCGCGCCCGGGGCTACGCCGCCTTTCTGCAGACCACCAGCGAGGACGAGGCGCTGGAGCGCGCCGCGATCCAGTCTGCGGTGAACAAGAGCGTGGACGGCATCCTCATCTGCCCCTGCCCGCAGAGCGGGCAGAACCTGCACACGCTGGCGTCGCTGGGCATCCCCTTCGTGCTGGTCGGGCGGCGCAGCGCCGCGGTGGACGCCGACTACGTGATCTGCAACGACGAGCTGGGCGGCTGGCAGGCCACCCGGGCCCTGATCGAGCGCGGCCACCGGCGCATACTGATGCTGCAGGGCGATCCGGAGATCTCCAGTGCCCGGGAGCGCCTGGCGGGCTACCGCAGGGCGCTGGACGAGGCGGGCATCGAATATGACCCGCGCCTGGTGCGGGAGGGCTCCGTCATGGGCAAGGACAACGAGGCGCTCTACGCGCAGATCCTCTCGGAAGATCTGGGCTTCACCGCCGCCTTCGCCTTCAGCGACCTCATCGCCTGGGACTTCTGGCGCTTCCTGCACGGCCGGGGCATCGAGGTGCCGCGGGATCTCTCCTTGGTGGGCTTCGACAACATCCAGTCCCGGCTGTCCATCCCCTTCGGGCTCACCTCCATCCGCACCTACAAGGGCCGCATGTCCGTGGAGGCCGTGGACCTGTTGGTGCGCCGCATGCGCGGCGAGGGCGATCCCGCGCCCGCCCGCGTGGTCATCGACACCGCCCTCGCGCCGGGGGAGACGGTGCGGACCGTCTAAGGGAATGGAACACAGGGAAGACATGCGCCTGGCCCTCTCCCGGGCCGTCCGCCGGCCGCGCCGCACCCCAACGGCGCGGCCGGCGCTTTTTCCGCGCCCCGAAATACACATTGTCTATTGACTTGATGTGTTTTTTGTGTTATCTTTGGATGGGACCCAGGGAAAGTCGCGCCGCAGGCGCAAGGCAGGGGGAGTGGAGTGCGCATGGGAGAAGCCGTCGGGCCGCGAAGCTATCACATTGAAATCATACCGCCCAAGCAGGATTCGCAGAAGCTGGAGGCGGACCTGGAGCTGTTCGCCGGGAAGTTCGAGCGGGTGATGGAGAGCGGCTTTACCGCCTCCATCACGGACAACGCCATGGGGCTGTTGGCCTTCCAGGGACACGAGTGCATCGAGGAGCTCGGCCTGCGGGTGCGGCCGGAGCAGGTGCTGATCCACCTGAACACGTTTCACACGAAGCGCAACCTGGACGAGATCCTGGAGGCCTGCGGGCGGCTCGGCATCCGCTCCCTGCTGGCCATCAGCGGGGACGGCTCGCCCCGGCTGCCGAGGCTGCAGCCCGCGGACGTGGAGGCGGAGGGCGCCCCGGCGGTCACGTCGGTGGAGCTGATCCGCTATCTCCGCAGGCACTATCCCGAATTTGCGGTGGGCGCGGCGTTCAACCCCTACGAGCCGGAGGCGCACGAATTCGACAAGCTCGAGCGGAAGCTGGACGCCGGGGCGTCCTTCCTCATCACCCAGCCGATCCTGCGGAAGAACGCCGTGGTGGACCGGCTGCTGGCTGCCCATCCGGAGGTGCCGACGATCCTCGAGGCGTGGATGTCGAAGAAGCTGTACCTGCTCTCAGACGTGGTGGGCTATCCCATCCCCGAGGACGCGGAATACGACCCCTTCGCCACGCTGGAACAGCTGCAGGCGACGTACCCGCAGTGCTCGTTCTACCTGTCGCTGCTGGGATTCAAGACGCAGTATGCCCGGATCGAGGAGATGGCCGGTCCGGCGCGCGCGGAACAGGAGGAGCGCCTATGAAGATCGTGGTGTGCATCAAGCAGGTCCCGGCGACCAGCGACGCCTCCATCGATCCCGTGACCAAGCGGATCGTGCGGGAGGGCAGCAAGGCGATGCTCAACCCCTTCGACCTGTACGCGGTGGAGGAGGCCGTGCGCCTGAGGGAGCAGGCGGGCGGCGAGGTCATCGCCCTCTCCATGGGGCCGGAGAGCGCCAAAAACGCGCTGGTGGAGGCCCTGTCCATGGGCGCGGACCGGGCGGTGCTGTTGAGCGACCGGGCCTTCGGCGGCTCCGACACCTGGGCCACCAGCTACGCGCTGGCCCGGGCCATCGACACCCTCGGCGGCGTGGACCTGGTGATCTGCGGCAAGCAGGCCGTGGACGGCGACACGGCGCAGGTGGGCGCGGGTATCGCCGCGAAGCTGGACCTGCTGCAGGCCGCGAACGTGGGGAAGACCGAGGCGCTGGACGCCGACGGCATCACCGTGCGGCGGATGCACGAGCGGGGCTGGGACGTGGTCCGGCTCCGGTTCCCGGCACTGATCACTGTGCTGAAGGACATCAACGCGCCCCGGGTGCCCACGCTGCGCGCCGCCCGGGCCGCAAGGCGGGCGGAGATCCCCGTCTGGCATCCTGCGGACATCGGCGCGGACCCCGGCAGGATCGGCCTGCGGGCCTCGCCCACCCAGGTGGTCCGAACGGCCCCGCCCGCGGCGAGGAGCGCGGTCACCACGAGGATCGCGGGCGCGCCGGCGGAGGTGGCCGGGGAACTCGTCCGGGAACTGCTGGCCCGGAAGCTGCTGTGAAGGGAGGCGCGACCCGTGAAGCTGACAGGAGAACAGGACAGGCAAAACTCCGCGGACGTGTGGGTGCTGGCGGAGATGACGGGCGGCGCGCTGCATCCCGTGTCCCATGAGCTGCTGGGCGCGGCCCGGCGGCTGGCGGCGGACCGCGGCTGCAGGGTGTGGGCCGTGGCGCTGGGGAGTGACCTCTCCGACGCGGCGGCGTCGCTGATCGCCCACGGCGCAGACGGCGTCATCCTGGTGGGGGACGGGCGGCTGCAGGCGTTCAACGACGAGCTGGAGTGCAACGTGCTGGAGCGGCTGGTGCGCAAGTACCGCCCGGAGATCTTCCTCGGCGCGGCCACAAATCGGGGCCGGGCGCTGATCCCGCGGCTGGCCAGCCGGCTCTACGCCGGGCTGACCGCCGACTGCACCGGGCTGGCCATCGACCCAGAGACCGGGGATCTGCTCCAGACCCGGCCGGCCTTCGGCGGCAACATCATGGCCACCATCCGCAGCGGCGGCTTCCGTCCGCAGATGGCCACGGTCCGCCCCAAGGTGATGCAGGCGCTGCCCGGGGACCGGACCCGGTCGGGCATGGTGGTGCGGGAATCCGTGGCGCCGGAGGACGCCCTGCACATCAAGCAGATCCTGGAGACCATCGAGCGCCGGGAGAACACGGTCAACCTCAGCGACGCCCGCATCATCGTCGCCGGCGGCCGGGCGATGAAGGGGCCGGAGGGCTTCGCGCTGCTGGAGTCCTTCGCGCAGCGGATCGGCGGCGCCCTGGGCGCCAGCCGCGCGGCGGTGGACAGCGGATGGATCGCCTATCCCCATCAGGTGGGGCAGACCGGGCAGACCGTGCAGGCGGACGTCTACATCGCCTGCGGCATCTCCGGCCAGATCCAGCACCTGATCGGCATGCAGTCCTGCAAGACCATCGTCGCCATCGACATCGACGACACCACGCCCATGATGCAGCTGGCGGACATCGCGGTGAAGGGCGACCTGTTTGCGGTGATCCCGGAAGTCATGAAGGCGCTGGATCGGGCGGGCGTCCGCCGGGCCCCCGCGTCCACGGAGGCAGATACAGAGGAGGAAGAGCAATGCTGATCATCGGTGAAAAGCTGAACGGCGCCATTCCGTCGGTGGCGCAGGCGATACGGGACCGCGACGAGGGCTTCATCCGGGACCTGGCCACCCGGCAGCTGGACAGTCGGGCGGATTACCTGGACATCTGCTCCGGCGTGCCCGGGCAGGACGCCGAGATCCTTAGGTGGATGATCGAAATGATCCAGGCGGACCACCCGGACGTGCGCTTCAGCCTGGACAGCCCCGACCCGGAGGTGATTCGGTCGTGCATGGAGCTGTGCAAAAATCCGGGCATGATCAATTCCGTCTCCCTGGAGGGGAAGAAGATCGAGCTGCTGTTCCCCGTCGCGGCGGAGCAGAAGGGCTGGAAGATCATCGCGCTGCTGCTGGACGGCACGGGCATGCCCACCACGGTGGAAAAGCGCATGGAGACCTGCCGCACGATCCTGGACCGGGCCGCGGAATACGGCATCCCCGCGGGCCGGCTGTACTTCGACCCGCTGGTGTTCAGCCTGGCCACCACGCCGGAGGGCTTCCTCAACTTCGTCGGTGCGGCGCGGCAGATCCGGGCGGAGACCCCCGAAGCCCACATCGTCAGCGGGCTCTCCAACATCTCCTTCGGCCTGCCCTACCGCAAGGCCGTCAACCAGGCCTTCCTCATCGGCGCGATGATGAACGGCATGGACAGCGCCATCATGGACCCCCTCAACCGGGACCTGCTGGCCGGCGTGTACGCCGCGGAGGCGCTGCTGGGCCTTGACGAATACTGCATGGAATACCTGACCGCCTACCGCGAGGACCTCTTCGGCCCGAAGAAGTAGCGGAACGCCGCAATCTATGGCGCGCCACGGCAACGTGGGGCGCCCTTTTTGATCCCTCGTCCGGGAAGCGGCGCCGGAGAGGTCGCGGCCCTTCTTCCGGAAAGAATATGAAAGGACGGGCGGATCCCCGCCTGATCTCCACGAGGGCCGGGCGGGCTCCGCCGTGATCAGAGCATCAGGCACGTCTGCCCGTCCACCCACGACGCTTGAGGAACATCATGGATGCGGTCTCCCTCCCTGTAGTTCCCGATCAAAAACGGGGATTTGGGGTCGTGAAGCCGACTCTGCGCCAGCACCTTTGCGGGCTCCGCGTTTGCGTAGCAATACCTGCAAAGGTGTTTGCAGGTGTTGTATGCGCCGATATCACAGGAAAGGTAGCAGGCGCACTCGGCCCGCGCGCCCTTCCTCTTTGGGGCGTTCAGGCGTTTGCCGATGGCCTTCTCATAATCGCTGATCCGCATACAGCCGCCGCAGTCTGCGCCGCAGACCGCCAGCTCATCCCCCTCCGCGCAGGGCTTGACGGTCATGCCGTGGGTCGAGGCGATTTGAATCATTCCCTTCCCCAGGGCCAGCCGCTGTTCCCGGAGAACCTCCCGCGCTTCCGGGAAATTCCTTCTGACCTTCGGATAGAGGTCAATGAAGCTGATCACTGCGGTTTTTGTGTACCCGTCAAGCGCGGAAGCGATCCGGTCAAACGCCCGGAGATGGTAATCAAGGGTATACCGCGCCGAAAGGAAGATCGGATCAAAGCGCCAGCCGATGGAACGGGTGCCAACCGCGTCGGACAGCCTTTTGAAGTCGTCCAGCAGCCGGTGCTTGTCCGGGACGTTCGGCTCGATATCGCGCCCATAGGGTGTGATCGTGACGAACCAGTACTGGCCGTAATCCTTCAGCAGATCCATGTGCGGAAACATCGGGGCGGGATTCTTGGTACAGAAGCCGATGACGTCGACGACGGACGGATCGAGGCGGTACCGGCTGACCTGGTTCGGGTCGTAGGGATTGCGAACGCAGACAAATCCCTCTTTCAGCCGGTTCGCAAACCACTCGGCATAGAAGGCCGGAATATCCGTCCTCTGTCCCGTATTGATGATCATATCGCCGCACCTCCTGTCCTTCTCCGGCTGCGCTTTCATAAGGAGCATGGATCTGATTCCATCCCGGAATCTGCGCAGAGCGGTTCAGCCCGAAAGCCCTGCCCTTCGCCAATCCCCGGCCGGGCTGTCGGGACGGGACGCCCGGAGAGAGCGATGTCTCCGCCCCCGGTACGCCCATTGAGCACTACGGCTTTCCTTTGCGAATTCCTCCTTTTGAGAGGTTAACAATTTGTTTTCTTCGCGGGCCCGGCACTGCGGAGCCTCTCCATAAAAGGCCCCGGTATGGCCCTTGGCCACGGCAAAACACCCCCGGCAGAACTGCTTCCGCCCGCGGCGAAAGCCCTCGAAGAGCGCATTCTCCATTCGTGGGTTTTTCAAAAAATCTCCGCCGGGGTATTGACAGATCCCCGCCCCGGGAGTATAATCAACATATGAACAGTTGTTCATATGTTTGGAGGTGAGGCGCATGGAGGAGCGCATCGAGTGCTGTGACGAGCACCGCGTGCATCCGGAGATCGTGACGCACGTGAAGCTGGACATGCCGGACGAGGAGCGGCTCTACGACCTGGCGGAGCTGTTCAAGGTGTTCGGCGATTCCACGCGCGTTCGCATACTGTACGTGCTGTTCGAGTCGGAGATGTGCGTGTGCGACCTGGCGGAGCTGCTGGGCATGACGCAGTCGGCGATTTCCCACCAGCTGCGGGTGCTGAAGCAGGCGAAGCTGGTGCGGGCGCGCCGGGAGGGCAAGACGGTGTTCTACTTCCTGGCGGACGATCACGTGCGCACGATCATCGGGCAGGGCATGGAGCATCTCTGCGAATGACGGACCCAATCGGGCGGCGGCCCATGAGAATACAGGAGGGAAGACCGATGAAGAAGACCTACAGGATCGACGTGGACTGCGCGAACTGCGCGAATCTGATGGAGGAAGCCGCGAAGAAGACCCCCGGCGTAAAGGACTGCGCGGTGAGCTTCATGACCCTCAGGATGAAGGTCGAGTTTGAGGACGGCGCGGACGCGGAGCGGGTGATGCAGGACGTGTACGCCAACTGCAAGAAGGTCGAGGCGGACTGCGAAATCGAACTCTGAACCATTCGCGCAAAACCTGTGGATTTTGCGCGAGTGAGGGGGAGCGCGGTTTGCTGAAAACCCTTTGGATTTTCCGGGCGCAAACCTGACAGGCAGGTATTGATTTCCAGGCGTGACGGACACGATTGGAGCTGCAGCGGCCCCGTCCCCTCGATTCGGACGGGGCCGACCCTTCGACGAAAGGACGATGCGGGATGACCAAAAAACAGAAAAACCTGTTGGCGCGGATCATCATCGCCGCGATTTTCTTCGTTCCCCTGTACCTGATTTCCGAGGGCATCGCGGCGGTGCCGCTGCCCCGGTGGGCGCTGCTGGCGCTGTTTCTGGTGCCCTATCTCACGGTGGGCCACGACATCCTGCGCAAGGCGGCGCTGGGCATCAAAAACCGCAAGGTGTTCGACGAGTGCTTCCTGATGACGGTGGCCACCTTGGGCGCCATCGCGCTGGGCGAGTACGGCGAGGGCGTGGCGGTCATGCTGCTGTACCAGGTGGGCGAGCTGTTCCAGAGCGTCGCCGTGGGCCGCAGCCGCCGCAACATCGCCGGGCTCATGGACATCCGCCCGGACTACGCCAACCTCGAGGGGGAGGGCGGCGCACTGGAGAAGGTCGATCCCGACGACGTGGAGGTCGGCGCGATCATCGTGGTGCAGCCCGGCGAGAAGGTGCCCATCGACGGCGTGGTGGTGGAGGGCGCCTCCGCGCTGGACACCGCGGCGCTCACCGGCGAGAGCCGGCCCAGGGAGGTGGGCGTGGACGACGCGGTGCTGTCCGGCTCCATCAACCTGTCCGGCGTGCTGCGGCTGCGCACCACCGCCGCGTTCGACGAATCCACCGCCTCGAAGATTTTGGACCTGGTGGAGAACGCGGCCGCCCGCAAGTCGAAGTCCGAGACCTTCATCGCCCGGTTCGCCCGGGTGTACACGCCCTTCGTGTGCTATGCCGCGCTGGCGCTGGCGCTGCTGCCGCCGCTGTTCGTGACGCTGACGGGCCTTGGCCTGTCGGGCTACGCCTCCCGCGGTGCGCTGTGGCGCGACTGGCTGCTGCGCGCCTGCGCCTTCCTGGTCATCAGCTGCCCCTGCGCGGTGGTCATCTCCATCCCGCTGAGCTTCTTTGCGGGTCTGGGCGGGGCCAGCAGCCAGGGCATCCTGGTGAAGGGCTCCAACTTCCTGGAGACGCTCTCCCGGGTCACCACCGTGGCCTTTGACAAGACCGGCACCATCACCAAGGGCAGCTTCGGCGTCACCGCGGTGCACCACAGCCCCATCGACGAGAAGAAGCTGCTGGAGTACGCCGCGCTGACGGAGTGCCACTCCTCCCACCCGATCAGCCTGAGCCTGCGGCGGGCCTACGGGGGCCGGCTCGATCCCGGCCGGGTGACGGACCTGCAGGAGCTGTCCGGCCACGGCATCCTCGCGAAGGTGGACGGCGTGGAGGTCGCCGTGGGCAACGAGCGGCTGATGAACCGGATCGGCGTCGCCTTCCGCCCCTGCCACCACGTGGGCACGATCATTCACATGGCGGTGTCGGGGCAGTACGCCGGGCACATCGTGATCGCCGACGAGCTGAAGGAGCACGCCCGGGAGGCCGTGGCCCAGCTGAAGAAGGCGGGCGTCGAGCGGGCCGTGATGCTGACCGGCGACGCCGAGGCCGTGGCGAGGCAGGTGGCGGCGGAGGTCGGGCTGACGGACTACCGCGCCGAACTGCTGCCCCAGGACAAGGTGGCCTGCGTGGAGGCGCTGCTGAAGGAGTGCGGCGGCGGCAAGCGGCTGGCCTTCGTGGGCGACGGCATCAACGACGCGCCGGTGCTCTCCCGGGCGGACCTCGGCATCGCCATGGGCGCGCTGGGCAGCGACGCGGCCATCGAGGCG
>JAFWBZ010000034.1 GCA_017537105.1 Clostridia bacterium
GATGGTGCGCTGAAGGCCTACAGCGAGCTGCTGGACATCTGATGGTCAATTACAAATATACGAGCCGGGGCGAATGCCCCGGCTCGTATTCTGTCAAAACGGGTTCTGTTATGCGTAGCTGTGCACGCCCGGCAGGAATGTGTTCACGCCGATGTAGGTAAACATCACGCAGATGAAGCCCACCACGGCGAAGATGGCCGCGGCGCGCCCCTCCCAGCCGCGCCGGATGCGCAGGTGCAGGTAGATGGCGTAGATGATCCAGGTGACCAGAGACCAGGTCTCCTTTGGATCCCAGGACCAGTAGCTGCCCCAGGCGCGCTCCGCCCAGATGGCGCCCGTGATGATCGTGAAGGTCAGGAACAACAGCCCCAGGGACACACTGCGGTAGCTGATGACGTCCAGCTTTTCCCGGTTGGGAATGTGCTGATCGAGGAAGCCCTTTTCGCGCATGCGGTCCCGCAGCAGGAAGATGATGGAGAGTACAAAGCTTACACCGAAGGCGCCGTAGGCGATGATGGCGGTGGAGACGTGGAAGCCCAGCCAGTTGCTGCGCAGGGCGGGCATCAGCTCGTGGACCTCCTTGCTCTGCATGGCGGCGTAGCCGATGATCAGGAAGATCACCGGCGCGGCAAATACACCCAGCACCGGGAACCGGAACTTCAGCACGAAGATCAGGCTCACCAGGCAGAGTCCCCAGGCAAAGCAGGTGGCGAACTCGTACTGGTTGGTCAGCGGCAGGCGTCCCGCACCGATGCCGCGGCAGATCAGCGCGACGGTGTGCAGCGCAAACCCGGCTGCCTGCAGGATCACCGCGATGCGCGCGATGCCGTCCCGCTTCACGGCGATGAAGGTGAAGTAGAGGATCATAGCCGCAAAGTACAGCAGCATGACGATGGTGAACAGCGTGTTCTCAATCTGAAGCATCGGATGCACTCCTCCCTGTGGGGTCCTGTGTCGCTTTGGCAAACTGCTCCCGGAACAGCGCGCCGCCCTTCCGGTTCTGCCCGAATACCGTCCACGTGCCGCCTTCCGCCTGGATGGCCCACACCTTCGTCGGCTGGAGATAGAACGCCAGGAACAGCCCCAACATCGTGACCAGACCGCCGACCAGCGCCAGCCAGGTAAAGTGGTCCTCCTTGATCTGGATCAGCGTGTAGCTCTGCGGATCCGAGAAGGTGACCGTATATTCGTCGATGGTCAGCTCTTCGCCCTCCATCAACGCGTTCATGCCGAGAAATTCCCCCTGATAGTAAACCGTATAGAGGTACGCAGGGTTGTTCAGCTGTCCCGTGGCGGTGGAGGGCCCCACGCCAGGCACCATCACGTAGTCCGGATAAAACGCGCTCAGTGCGACCACCAAGTCCGGCTTGTCCTGGATGGCGAAGTGCTCGCCGGCGCAGACGATCTCCTCTTGCAGCGGCTCGCCGTTCTCCGTGACCTTCGCCTTTGCCGCCCATCCGGTGGAATTCTGGTAGAACTTCATGCTGTACAGGGTGGCGGGATGGTTGACGCTGATGGTCGCGCTGCGGCTGCTCTCGCCGCTGCCGGAGACGTTGTAGACCGTGATGTCCGCAGTGTACTGCTCCACGGTGTCGTCCTCCCGCAGGCCGATGCGGAAGTCGTCGATGTTCAGCACGAGCTCAGTATCGCCGATGGGACGGCTCTGGCCGGGGACACCGTAGACGGTGTACTGATGCTGCGTCATCTGCCCGAGGCCGAAGCCCAGGATCAGCAGCAGGATGCCCAGGTGGCACACCCATGCCCCCCAGAGGCCGATGCGGTTCTTCGAGGAGAATAGCGCGGGTTTCCCATCCGTTGTCGCGGTCGACACAGGCTTTGGCATGCGCAGCCGTGCAAACGCGGGCGCCGGGTCGGCGATGCCTTCTGCCGAGACGGTGCCCTCGACCTGCAGCGCGCGCTGCGGATCCGCCTCCGCCTGCGAGCGCCTGACGAGCTGGGGGAGGCGGAGGACGTTGCACAGCAGCAGATTCACGCACAGGAAGGCGTTGATGACGAGGAACCACCAGCTGTGGAAGGCGTCATCCAGGTGCAGCGCCACGATCAGCGCCGCCGTGCGCTCGGAGTACCGCTGGGCGTACCAGGCGTAGGTCTGGCCCTGGGTCACCAGGCTGCCGACGGAGCAGGCAATGGCCAGCACCACCAGCAGCGCGATGGCAAACCGCATGGAGGAGATGAATTTCCAGATTTTCTTTCCCGTTGACATAGACTTCCTTCTTGCCCTGACACGGCGAATGGGCGCGTACAGCTACGCGCCCATTCGCCTGGGCCTTTTCGTTCAGGAGTTCAGCAGCGCCATGGCCTCGTCGATCTTTTCCTCAGAGGTATCCAGGCAGTGCATCGAGAGCGAGGAGTTGTGCGCGCCCTCGGAGTTCTCCACGTAGCAGTAGTCGAAGAACCACTGCGCTTCGCGGTGCAGCTTCCGAATGGCGTTGAGCTCGTCCTCGGTCTTCTGGCCGGTGGCAACCGCCTCGGCAAGCGCGTTCTTCATGTCGGACAGCTTGTTGCCCACCTCGGTCTCCCGGGCCGTCACGCGCTCCTGAATGCCGTGCACGAAGCCGACCATGTCGGTATCGCCGTGGCAGGTGGTGCAGCTGGCCAGGATCGACGTGCTCTCCAGGGGGCTTACGAGCGTGTGGCTGTGATAGACGGTGCCCTCCGTGGACATCTCGATGGGCATGTGGCAGTCGGCGCAGCTCAGGAAGGCCGCGTGCTTGCCCTGCAGGAAGGTCTCCATCTCCGGGTGCTGCGTCTTCAGCAGGCGGGTTCCGGTGGATTCCTGGGTCCAGTCTGCGAAATCGAAGCTGTCATAGTACGCGAGGATGGCCTCGGGACTCATCTCCGACACGCTGTGATAGGGCATCATGGTCTCGCTGTCCTCAGGGGTGAAGTAGTACTCGATGTGGCACTGGCCGCAGGAGAGCACGGAGGCATTGATGCTGCTCACGGAATCGCCCAGGGCCTTGTTGACGTAGGAGTGGGTGACCACCAGCGCGCCGCCGTTGCCGGCATCGTTGCCGTGGCAGGTGTAGCAGCTGACGTTCTCCTCCATCATCGCCATGACCTCGTCAAAGGGCATGGAATACACGCCGACGCCCTGGTCGTTGACCAGCTTGGCAAAGTTCGGCGTCTTGCAGGTCAGGCAATTGGCCTTCGGATGGGGACGCTGGGTCTTGCCCACGTCCTCCAGGCAGTACTCGTGTCCGCGGGCGCTGCCGTAGTCCTTGGCAAAGCCATAGCCCTCGTAGATATTCACGAGGTAGGGGTCCTGCTCCAGATAGCTCACGACGTAGCTGTTCTTGCTGTTGTCGCCCATCGTCGCGACGATCTCGGGATAGACCGCCGCCCAGTCGGAGGCGTTGACCGTGCCGTCATTGCTGGTGGCCTCAGGCGCTTCGACGTTCTGATATACGATGTCCGCGCGGGTGAAGGGGTCGCCGCCCCCGCTGGCACGCGCATTGTACAGCAAATCCTTGCCGCCGATGATGCCGCTCAGGAATACCACCGCGAGCACCACCGCCAGGCCTGAGCAGGCAAGCTTGATCCACTTCTTGTTGTCCATGGTTTACTCTACCCTTCCTTCCTGTATTTACGCCGGGATGTCATCCCAGTTTTCCTCGAGCTCGGGCGTTGTGATGACCTTCGCCGGGCACTTTGCGACGCACTTGCCGCACTGTACGCAGTTGGCGTAGTCGACCTGCGCCAGATTGTCGTTCACGTGAATGGCGTCGTGCTCACACTGCCTGACGCAGATGCTGCATCCGATGCAGCCTGCGGTGCAGGCCTTTTTGACCATGGGCCCCTTGTCGCGGTTCGAGCACTGCACGGAAACGTGCTTGCTCTCCGGCACGAGCTCAATCAGGTTGCGGGGGCAGGCCTTGGCGCACAGCCCGCAGCCGATACAGCGGGCGCGGTCCACGACGGCCACGCCGTCCACGACGCGGATGGCCTGCTCGGGACACACGGACTGGCAGGAGCCGAAGCCCAGGCAGCCGTAGGCGCAGTCCGTGACGTTGAGCCCCGCCAGCACGGCGCTGCGGCAGTCCTGAATGCCCACATAGTTGCCCTGGTTATGGGTCACCTCACAGGTGCCCTTGCAGCGGACGAATGCGACCTTGCGCTCCATGGCCTCGGCCGAGGTGCCCATGATCTCGCCGATCTTCTGCGCGCAGGGGGCGCCGCCTACGGGGCAGCCGTTGACCGGTGCATTCCCGGCGACGATGGCCGCCGCCATGGCGTCACAGCCCGCGTAGCCGCAGGCGCCGCAATTGTTGCCGGGCAGGCATTCGCGCACCGCGGTTTCGCGTTCATCCACCTCTACGTGAAACTTGTTGCCCGTGTACACCAGGCCGGCGCCGACGACGATACCGACGACAGTGATGACCAGCGTGGTAATGATGATGATCTGCATTTCGGCACCTCCCCCTCAGAATGACAGGCCCGAGAAGCCCATGAAGGCGACGGACATGAGCGCCGCGGAGATCAGCACGATGGGCGCGCCGCGCAGCGGAGCAGGGATGTCCTCCTCATGGATGCGGGTGCGGATGCTGGCCAGCAGCACGATGGCGATGGTGTAGCCCACCGCGGTGCCGAAGCCGGACAACACGCTCTGGATGAAGTTGTAGCCGTCCTGCACGTTGGTCAGAGCCACGCCCAGCACCGCGCAGTTGGTGGTGATGAGGGGCAGGTAGATGCCCAGCGCCTTGTAGATGCCCGGAGAGGTCTTCTTCAGGAACATCTCGACGATCTGCACCAGCGCCGCGATCACCAGGATGAACACGATGGTCTTCATGAAGTCCAGCCCCAGCGGAGCCAGGACGAAGTCATACAGCAGGCTCGCTACGGCGGAGGCGATGGTGATGA
>JAFWBZ010000035.1 GCA_017537105.1 Clostridia bacterium
CTGCCCAGCTTTTGGTTCGGAATCATACTGATGATCGTGTTTTCCGTCTGGCTTCCGATACTGCCTTCCGTGGGCTATGTCTCGCCCCTGAAGGGGGGCATCTGGAATTCCCTGAAATCGATGATCCTTCCCGTGTGCACGATCGCGGCGGCGCTGGCGGCGACGACCACGCGCCTGCTTCGGACGAGCATGCTGGAGGTGCTGAACGAGGATTACATCAAGCTGGCGACCATGAAGGGAAACTCCGAGCGGCGCAAGCTGCTCATCCACGCCCTGAGAAATGCCGCCATTCCCGTGTTCACCACGGTATCGATGCAGGTGGCCTACCTGCTCGGCGGCGAGGTGATCATAGAGCGCGTTTTCGCCTTTCCCGGCCTGGGTCAAATGCTGTTGAGCGCCATAGAAAAGCGCGATTACCCGCTCATTCAGGGAACCGTGCTTGTCATCGCTTTGATTGTCGTCATCATCAATCTGATCACCGATGTGCTGTACGCGGTGATCGATCCGAGGATCCGCCTGGAGTAATGGCGGATCCTTTGGCGTTATTGGAGAAAAGGAATGGGAAAGCTGACCGCAGGCGAGTCCCGTCCAAACCGTCAATCCGAGCTTGCGTCACCGGCATCCTCCAGCTGGAGATCTTCCGCGATCATGTAGCCTTCATGGCCTTCATAGCGGATCCGGCACCAGCCGTCCGCGGATTCCAGCACCTCCAGCCGGGCTCCGTCGCGGAGGTGCCCCAGCACCGCCGCATCGTCGGAATCCTCGGAATACACCGCCGCCGGGCCGCCGGCGGCGCTTTGCACGACGGCAAAGCCGGTCGTGGGGGCGTCTTCGTCGTCCTGCGCGATGTCCAGGCGTCCTTTGGGCCGGTCCAGAAGCGCAGGTAGCGGTTCATCAGGTAGCCCGCCTGGCCCTGGTAGCTGACCTGGGTCCAGTCGGCATAGCGCCGCTGCACCCGAAGGCTCGTGCCGTCCGGCACCGTATCCAGCACGTCGCCGTCCGCAGAAGGGGAAGCGCGCAGGTTCAGAAGCGCGCCATCTTCTCCGGTGCGCACGGTCACGTAGCTTGCGAGGCTGTCGAGGTCGAGGCTCTCCTCACTGGCAGCCAGAGATTCGTCGAACACTTCGCAGGGCAGCTTCGCACCGGCCCGGTAGTCGTCTGCGCTGCTGCCGATGGTGCAGACCAGCCCGCTCGCATCGGAGGTGTACTCCAGCATGGAGATCTGCCGCTCGGAGAACTCGACCAGGCTGTTCTTGACGTAGCCCACGTCGTCGCCGCTGCGCACCCGGGACCAGTCTCCGCCCTTTTCCAGCACCATCATCGCCTTGCCCATGGACAGACGGCGGAGAGGCTTGGATTCCTGTGAGGCGGCCTGGCGCAGCTTGATCCCCGCCTTTACATTTACCCTGGCCAGCGTCAGGGGCTCGTCGACCCAACGGCAGGCATAGTCCTCGTCGCCGAAGGCAGCGGCGATCCGCGCCGCCTCATGGGCGACGGCCTTTTGTATTTTTGGGGCGGCTACGCCGTCCTGCTCATAGCCGTAAGCACGCTGGAACTGCCGCACGGCCTCCACGACCGCCGCGTCGTACACGTTGTCCGGCTCGTCCGTATACAGGCGGAGCGCCGCGAGATTGTCCTGGAGCCTGCGCACCGCGGGGCCGCTCATGCCTTCCGAGAGGCGGACGTTCATCGCCGTCGGCGCGTCCGGGCCGAAGAGGGTCTGCTGGAACTCCTGCGTGGCGATGCCGCTCATGTCCTCGCCCAGCAGGTACTGGGCGGTGCGGACAGCGTTCACCGTGGCGCTGTCGTAGGTGCCGCTCAGCTCGCCGCCGTACAGGCCCAGATCCCGCAGTCGATACTGGAGATTCAACACCTCCTGGCCTTCGCTGAACCGGCCCAGCGCCCCCTCCTGGGTGGAAACGCCCAGAAAGCTCTCGTAGGAGAGGCCTTCTCCGGCGTCAAAGGACCGCTGGTACAGCAGCTCCCGCAGGCCGTCGTCCCGGTTGCCGCTCTTGATGATCTTCACGACGGTGCCGGGCAGACAGTTCTCGGCGATGAATTCCGCATCCTGCCAGCGCAGTCGTATGCAGCCGTGCGAGGCAGGCGTGCCCAGCTCCGACGCCGCCTGGGCGTCGATGGACTGGAGCGACTTGCGGGTGTAGGGGATCGAATGAAAGAGAAACTGACCCTTGATCCGTGTGGCGTATCGTACATACCGTCGGAACATGGCGATGTAGTACCAGGGCTGTCGGTCGTAGCGCTGGCTGTTCTTTGGCAACACGAAGGTGCCCGTGGGCGTATAGTCCTTCTTGCCCGTGGAGCACAGCATTTGGCGCGCGATGTCGTTCGTGCCGGCGTCGTAGACGGTGACGATCTGGCTGCTGATGTCCACCACGATGTAGTAGGGCATGTCGTACTCGGCCTGCGCCCTGCCGTACGGCACGGAGAAGCCGACGGCGAGTGCGAGCGCCGCCACTGCGGCGGCAAATATCCTGAAGCGTTTCATGTCGTGACCTCAAATGCAGTATCCGGAGAATAATCAGGGTCCCATCCCTGCAGGGATGTCGCGCATTCATTATAGCACAAGCCCGTCCCATTGGCAAACGCGCGAGGAAGCGTTCACACTCGGTAATGAACTATGCCTGGAACTGATTGCGCGCATTCTTCGCGCAATGACCGCAGACGCGTTTGAAAAAGCGGGAGGGAAAGGATACGGGTTATATCGGACGCTTGAATCGCGAGAATCATTCTGCTATAATGGAATTACAAGATTAAGGAGGAGGTTGTTCGTCATGAAAAAGATCCTTTCCCTGGTGCTCGTCCTTATCCTGGCGCTGTGCGCCGCTGCGTTTGCCGAAGGCGCAGGCTATGAGGAGACCGTCGTCAGCATTGCGGGCGCAGATTATGACATTCCCGCAACGGTCTGTGTTCCGACCGGCGAAGGCCCGTTCCCTGCCGTCGTGATGCTGCACGGCACCGGCTCCACGCGGGATGAAGCGGGCAACGGCTATCTGTACGCGGCGCCTGTGCTGGCAGAGAAGTACGGCATCGCGACGATCCGAATCGACTTTCCCGGCAATGGCGAAAGCACGGCTGACTACATGCAGTATACCTTCAAGTCCGCGGTAGCGGATGCCAAGGCGGCTGCGGAATACATGGCAGGCCTGGAGAACATCAACGGGGATGCCATCGGTGTGATGGGATGGAGCCAGGGCGGCACCGACGCGCTCCTCGCGTGTGCATGGGAGCCCGAAACCTTCAAATCCATCGTGACCTGGGCGGACGCTCCGGATATGATGCTGGATGGCTTCTTCTCCGAGGCAGACTACGAAGAGGCCAAGGAGAACGGTTTCTTCGTGATGGAGTTTGACTGGCGCGACAATTTGAACGTGAGCCTCGAGTGGTGCGACGACGTCGCCAACACGGATGTGCTGGCGGAGTTCGCCAACGGATATACCGGACCGGTGCTGGCCATCGCGGGGACCAACGACGACACGGTCGACCCGGAGTGGAGCGAGAAGATCGTCGCCGCAAGCAGCAATGAAAAGTCTGCGACGTATTTCATCGAGGGCATGGACCACACCTTCAACGTGTTCGCGGAGGAGGATCTGCACTCCCTGTATGACGCCGTGGACGCGACCGGCGCGTTCTTTGCGGATACGCTGGGATGACGTCCATCACCTTTACACGACATAAGAAGGAGATCAGAAACGATCTCCTTCTCTTTATGCCTCCGGATTTGCCTTTCCGATGTGCGCGCACAGATACTCCATCGCCCGGCGATAGCCGTCGAAGCCCAGGCCGATGAAGTGTGCCTCGCAGGCCATGCCCGCGTAGGAGATGTGGCGGAAGGGCTCGCGGGCGTTGACATCGGAGATGTGCACCTCTGCGGCGGGCAGCTGCACCGCCTTCAGCGCGTCGAGTATGGCGATGCTGGTGTGGGTGTAGGCGGCGGGATTGATGACGATGCCGTCGGTGCCGTCGGAATAGGCCTGCTGGATGCGGTCGACGATGGCGCCCTCGTGGTTGGACTGGAACAGTTCGGCCTTGCAGCCCAGCTCCTCCGCCCAGCTGCGGATGCTGCGGCACAGGGTCTCGTAGTCCGCCTCGCCGTAGATGTGCTTTTCCCGAATGCCCAGCAGGTTGAGATTCGGGCCGTTAACGATGAGCAGCTTCATGGAATGCCTCCTCTGCCGCCCGCACGGCGTCGCCATGGGCGGCGTTGTTGTCAATGGCGGCATCCGCCGCCGTGAGGTACTTCGGCGCGCGCGCCTGCCACATTTCCTGGAGCGCCTCCAGGCTCGTGGACAGCGGCCTTCCCTCCGTCTGCAGGCGCTCCAGCGCGCGGCGAACCAGGAGGAGAACGCCGTTCTGGCGCATGGCGCGCACGTTCTCCGGGCGCAGTACCGCGCCGCCGCCCGTGGCGATCACCAGGGCCTTCTCGCGGCATACGTCGGCCACCACCTGTGCCTCGAGTGCGCGAAAGGCCGGCTCGCCATCCTGCGCAAAGATCTCCGGAATGGCCTTGCCGGCGCGGCGCACGATCTCGGCGTCGCAGTCCACGAACTTCCGCCCCAGCCGCTCCGCGAGCGACCGGCCGAGGGTGGACTTCCCACTGCCGGGCATACCGATCAGCACCAGGTTCAGCATGTCCTGTCGCAGCAGGCCGTAGATGCGGTCGGTCTCCTGTTCTGGAATGGCGCGTCCGGTGAAGAGCTCCGCGGCCTCTCGCGCCTGGCCCACCAGCATGTAGAGTCCGCCGGAGCAGCGGAGGCCCCGGGCCTCCGCGTCCAGGATCAGAGCGGTCTTCGCCGGATTGTAGATCACGTCCAGAACACCGGTCAGCGCGGGCAGCCGGGAGAGCTCCACGGCGCAGGCGCCGTTTTGCGGGTACATGCCCACGGGCGTGGTGTTGATGAGCACCTCCGCGTCCGGATGGTCGCGGTACAGCGCTTCGTAGTCCACCGGGCCGGAGCGGGAGACGATCACGATTTCCCGCGCGCCGAGGTGCCTGCATGCCGTGCGCGCGGTGAGAGATGTGCCTCCGCTGCCGAGGATGGCGCACTTGCGCCCCGCGATTTCAACGCCAGCGCGCCGCGCCAGGGCGATGAAGCCGCCGATATCCGTGTTGTGGCCGTACAGCGTGCCGTCCGGGCGCATGACCAGCGTGTTCACGCAGCCGATTTCCCTCGCGAGGTCGGAGAGCGCATCGCAGTATTGGAGCGCCGTCTTCTTGTAGGGGATGGTCACGTTCAGCCCCCGGAAGGCTCGGGACTGCATCAGCGCGGCGAATTCCTCCTCGCTGCGCTCGTACAGACGATAGTCGTAGCCGCCCAGCTGGGCGTGGATCGCGGGCGAATAGCTGTGCCCCAGCTTCGCGCCGATCAGGCCGTATTCCATAAGATGCCTCCGTGTGCCGATGCTCGTCGCTGTATGCCGTTGGCAGGCTTCACTGCTCGTCGTAGCAGCCCAGGAACGTGAATCCGTCGCAGTGGGCCTCCAGCTCGCAGAGCAGGCGCACCACGTCCGGGTCCGCCACCGAGGCGGTCATGTCGAAGAAGAACCGGAATTCGAATTCCCGTCCCGGCATGGGGCGGCTCTCCAGCTTCAGCAGGTTGACGCCCGCGATTGCCAGCCGACTCACGATGCTGTTCAGCGAGCCGGGCTCGTGGGCCAGGTTCAGCATCAGGGAGACCTTCCGCGCCTGGGGATAGATCTCCAGGTTTCGGGAGATGCAGATGAAGCGCGTGTAGTTGTTCTCGGAATCGGAGATGCCGTCTGCGACGATCTCCAGGCCGTACAGCTCCGCACAGGCCCGGGAGGCGATGACCGCGAGGTCATCCCGCTCCGATGCGGCGACAAATTCGGCGGCCAGCGCCGTGTTTTCCATGGCGGTGGCGCGGATTTCCGGATGGGCCGCCAAATAGGCGGAGCACTGGCGAAGGGCCTGCTCGTGGGACACGATTTCTGTGATGGGCGCCGTGCCGCCTGGCTTGCGCATCAGCCGGTGGTCGATGCGCAGCTTCTGCGCGCCACAGATGTAGAAGTGGTGCTTCTCCATCAGGTCGTACACCTGGGTCACCGAACCGGCGGTGGAATTTTCGATGGGCAGTATGCCGTAGCGGCACATGCCCTTTTCCACAGCGCTGAACACGCCCTCAAAGCTTTCGAAGTAGAGGATGTCGGGGTAGGGGAACAGCTTCTCGCAGGCCTGCTGCTGGTAGGCGCCTTCAGTGCCCTGGCAGGCCACCAGCGCGTGCTCCGGCAGGTGCTTGCCCCGGGTTTCCGCGAGTGCGCGGGCGATTTCCTCCGCCAACGGGCTCGTGTGCTCCCCAAGCGAGGACTGGTAGCTGCGGGAAAGGTCGAAGATGTGCGCGTACAGCGCCCGCACGTAGGGCGCGTAGGCCTCTCCGGCGGCGGATGTGAGCCGGTTGACGATGCTCCTCTCCCGGGCGTGGTCGCGGATGGGTTTTCCGGTCTGGCGCTTGGCTTCGGCCACGCGCTGTGCGCAGTCCATGCGCTCTGCAAACAGCCGAACCAGCTGGTCGTCGATCCTGTCGATGTCCTGGCGGATTTCATTCAGTTCCATGATACATCCCTCCCTTTGTCAGTGGTCGCAGAGTGTCATGTCATAGAGCACGCAGGCCACGGCGGCCTCCACCGCCGGAACGGCCCGGGGCACGATGCAGGGGTCGTGCCGCCCGAGGACGGTCAGTGGTGCGTTCGCCCTCCGGGAAAGGGACACGCTGGCCTGCTCCGCGGCGATGGAGGGCGTGGGCTTGAAGGCCGCCCTCACCACCAGGGGCATCGCGCTGGTGATGCCGCCCAGCGCGCCGCCGTGGCGGTTGCCTTCGGTCACGACCTGCCCGCACTCCACGCGGAAGGGGTCGTTGTGCGCGCTGCCCCGCA
>JAFWBZ010000036.1 GCA_017537105.1 Clostridia bacterium
TAGTATTTGGCAGCTTTGTCGTGGATCTGATGGGGCGCGGCCCGCACCTGCCGGTGCCGGGCGAGACCGTCAAGAGCGGCTTCTTCAAGATGGGCGCGGGCGGTAAGGGCTTCAACCAGGGCGTTGCGGCGCACAAGGCGGGCGGAGACGTGACCATGGTGACCAAGCTGGGCAAGGACACGTTTGCCAACGTCGCCCTGGACACCATGCGCGATTTGGGCATGGACACCTCCCGGGTCATCACGACGGAGGAGTATCCCACCGGCGTGGCGCTGATCGAGGTCGATGAAACCACCGGTCAGAACGCCATCATGGTCATTCCCTCCGCGTGCGATCACATCGCAGACGAAGAGGTGGATGCGCTGCGGGATCTGATTGCCGGCGCGGACATCCTGCTGACCCAGCTGGAGACCAACATGGGCTCCATCCGCCGCGTGATCGAGATGGCGAGCGCCATGGGCAAGACCATCATCCTGAACACCGCGCCGGTGCAGCCGGTGGCGGACGATTTGCTGGAGAAGGTGACCATCGTCACGCCCAACGAGGTCGAGGCGAGCATACTGACGGGCATCAAGGTGACCGACGCCGAGAGCGCGCAGCGCGCGGCGGAGTGGTTCATGGGGAAGGGCGTCAAGAGCGTCGTCATCACCATGGGCGGCATGGGCGCGTTCGTGGCCGACGACGACCGGCGCGAGATGACCCCGGCCTTCAAAGTCAACGCGGTGGACACCACCGGCGCGGGCGATGCCTACAACGGCGGCTTTGTGACCGCGCTGGCCGAAGGGCGCAGCCTGATCGAGGCCAGCCGCTTTGCGGCGGCCACCGCCGCGCTGTCGGTGCAGAAGATGGGCACCACGCCCTCCATGCCCACGCGGGAGGAGATCGACGCGTTCCTGGATGCGCACAAGGAATAGAGAGGAGAATTCGCATGATTAAGTCGGGCATTTTTCATCCGCAGCTGCTGCGGGTGCTGGGGGAAATCAGGCACAAGGACCTGCTGGTGATCGGCGATGCCGGGCTTCCAGTGCCGAAGGGCGTCGAGCGCATCGACCTGGGCTGGAAGCAGGGCAGCCCCGGGTATCTGGAGGTACTCGAGGAGATCGCGAAGGTGCTCGTGATCGAATCCGCCACCTTCGCGGAGGAGTGCCACGAATATTCCCCGGAATTCCACGCCAAGGCGCTGAAGCTGCTGCCTGAGGGCGCGCCCGTGACCTATGTTCCGCACACGCGGCTCAAGGAGATCAGCGCGGATGCCAAGGCGATCATCCTGACGGGCGAGTTCACGCCGTACACCAACATCGTGATCACGGCGGGCTGCGCCTACTGATCGGACACAGCACGGAATAGACGGGCGGCCCTGACCGACGCGATTGCGGATTCGTACAGGGGCCGCCCCCTTCTGTCTTCGCAGGAAAGGGACGCAGAGCGAAGGGAGGATACAACTGTGGGAAGATACATCATTGCGCATGACCTGGGGACCACAGGCAACAAGGCCACGCTGTTTTCCACGGATGGAAGGCTGATCTCCAGCGCCGTGCGCAGCTATGATGCGCACTATTTCAACGGCAACTGGGCGGAGCAGGACCCCGAGGACTGGTGGCGTGCGGTATGCGAGACGACGGCGGCCATGGCCAAAATCGTGCCGCCCGAGGAGATCGTTGCCATCAGCTTTTCCGGACACATGATGGGCTGCCTGCCCATCGACGCAAACGGGCACGTGCTCCGGCCGCACATCCTGTGGTGCGACATGCGGGCCACGGCGCAGACGGCGCAACTCGTCAGCCGGATTCCGGAGCGGGAGTTCTACCGCATCACCGGCCATCGTCCCAGCGCGGCCTATGCGCTGGAGAAGATCATGTGGATCCGGGAGAACGAGCCGGAGATCTATGCGCGCGCGGCGTGCTTCCTTCAGGCGAAGGACTACATGGTCTATCGGCTCACCGGACAGGTCATGACGGATTACTCCGACGCCTCGGGCACCAACGCCTTTGACATCAACACCTTCGAATGGTCGAAGCGCCTGCTGGATTGCGCCGGAGTGGACATCGGCAAGCTGCCGAAGCCCATGCCGTCCACCACCGTGGCCGGAGCGCTGCTGCCCGAGGCGGCCAGGGCCTGCGGGCTGACCACCGCCACGAAGGTCGTGCTCGGCGCAGGCGACGGCGCCACCGCCACCGTGGGCGCGGGTTCCGTCCGGGAGGGCGTCACCTACAGCTGCCTCGGCACCTCCGCCTGGATCGGCTGCACCGCAAAGCGGCCGCTCATCACAGACAGAATGATCACCGTGAACTTCGCCCACGCCGTGCCGGGAATGGTCGCGCCCATCGGCACCATGCAGGCGGCAGGCGCGTCCTTCAGCTGGCTGAAGAATCAGATCTGCACCGGCGAGGCGATGGAGGCGGAGCGGAGCGGCGGAAGCGTGTACGACCTCATCAACGCGGAAATCGCGCAGGCGCCGGCCGGCTCCAACGGCCTGATCTTCCTGCCGTACCTGCTGGGCGAGCGCGCGCCGCGCTGGAATCCGGACGCCAAGGGCTGCTTTATCGGCGTCAAAATGGAAAACGAGCGGCGAGATGTGCTTCGCAGCGTCATCGAGGGCATTGGCTACAACCTGCGGGTAGTGCTGGACGAGCTGACCGAGAGCGGCATCGATACGCGGAGCGTTGCGGTCATCGGCGGTCTGGCCAAGGGGGAGATCCAGCGGCAGATCTTTGCGGATATCTGGAACTGTGAGATTTCCACGCTGAACTTCACCGAGGAGGCCGGGTCCATCGGCGCGGCGGTGATCGGCGGCGTGGGCGTCGGGGAGTTCGAATCCTTCGACGCGGTGCGCAGCTTCTGGCGCGTCACGGGCACGGTGCAGCCGAACCCCGACAATGTGAAGGTGTACGAGAGATATTTGAAGGTATTCAACCAGGCCTATGACGCGCTGACGGGCGTGTTCACCTCGCTGTCGGCGCTGAAGAGCTGAATGGAGATCAAGTCGATGGAGGAACACCTGTATGTGGTTGGATGATAGTGTGCTCAGGGGCATGATTGAGTTCACGCTGCTGCACAACACGGATACGGTGGACGAGGTGCGCGATTTTGCCCGTAAGGCCAGGGAAGGGGGATTTGCCACCGCCTATGTAATGCCCTGTTTCAGCGGGCTGGTGGCCCGGGAGCTGGCGGGCAGCGCGACGAAGGCCGGCGGAGCGGTAGCGTTTCCCACGGGCGCGGAGCCCATGGAGATCAAGGAGGCCATGATCCGCCATCACGTCAGTGTCGGGGCGGGGGAGATCGACTACGTCATCAACCTCAACCAGCTCAAGAGCGGAGATTACGGGTACCTCGCCGAGGAGGCAAGGCGGATCCTCGCGGCGGCCCAGGGACGCCCGGTGAAGGCCATCATCGAGGTGACGCTGCTGACGGAGGAGGAGATCCGGTGCGCCTCCCGATGCCTCATGGAGGCGGGTGTGGATTACATCAAGACGGGAACGGGCACGCAGCCCAGGCCGACGACCGTAGAACACGTGCGCCTGATCCGCGAAGCCGTGGGGGAGGGCTGCAAAATCAAGGCGGCAGGCGGCATTCGCTCGCTGGATACCGTGATCGACATGCTGAAGCTGGGCGTGACCCGCTTTGGCATCAGCTGGAACAGCGCATACGCCATACTGGACGAATTGCGGGCCCGCTACCCCGAGGGCGTGGAGATCTGATGCCCGGCACAACTGTGAAAGCAGAGCGCCCATCCGGATTTGATTCGGATGGGCGCTCGGTTGTTGTTTTGGTGTCGTGGATGGAACGGATTACGCCACGGCTTTCGTGCTGCGCTTGCGGATCACCTGGAGGACCACACCCAGCGCAATCAGGCCGAGGCCAATCAGGTCGGTCAGCGTGCCGGGGATGATCAGCGCGAGGCCGCCGCCGATGCACAGCAGGCGCTCCACGAGATTCATGCTCATCACCAGATAGCCGCTCAGGCCCGCCGCGACGCCCATCATGCCCAGTGTGGCGGTGATGGTGATCAGCACGACCTCATACCACACGGTATCGATGAACAGGAGCGCAGGGCTGGCAGCGAACACGAACGGGATGATGAACGCGCCGATGGCCAGCCGCGTGGCGGTGACGCCCGTTTGCATGGGTTTGCCCTTGGCGATGGCCGCGCCGGCGTAGGCCGCCAGCGCCACCGGAGGGGTGATATCGGCCACGATGCCGTAGTAGAACACGAAGAAGTGGGCCGCGATGGCCGGGACGCCCATCTGGATCAGAATCGGCGCGCAGGTGGAGGCCATGATGCAGTAGGTGGCCGTGGTGGGCACGCCCATGCCCAGCACGATGCAGCAGATCATCGTCAGGAACAGGCCCAGCAGCATGGAGTTGCCGGATACGCCCACGATGGCGCTGATGAGCTTGTTGGCCAGGCCCGTCACGGTGATGCAGCCGCAGATGACGCCCGCGATGCCGCAGGCCACGGCCACGGTGACGCAGGAGCGGCCGCCGGCCTCGAGGGCATCGAAGATGGTCCGGCCGGTGAACTTGCTCACGATTTCGCCGGCGGCGCCGTTGCTCTCCTTGGCGGCGCGCTTGTAGTACCCGGTGAAGTTGTTGAAGATGCCCACCGCAATCGCCACGAGGATGGCCACCGCCGCGGAGAACTGCATGGTGCGCGTGTTGGAGCA
>JAFWBZ010000037.1 GCA_017537105.1 Clostridia bacterium
AAGCGGGGCTGTTTCTCCGGCCCTACATGACCAGCTCGATGTCCATCATCCTGCAGAAATCGCGGATGGCTTCGGTATAGTTGCCATAGGCGACGAGCACGTGCTGGCCGTACACCGTCTGGGCGAACTGCTCCACCGTGCAGGAGTCCGGGAAGATGCGCAGGCTGGGCAGCTGCGGCGCGGGATCGTCCCAGCCGAATTCGTTCCAGGGCATCGGCGTCTCGCCCCGGCCGGTGTAGACGTGCATCTTGTATCTGCCGTTGACGTAGGCCAGGCGCGCGCAGGTGACGTAGCCCGTCTTGACCTGGGACACGTTCAGCAGCGAGGCGTTCAGCAGGCCGAAGGCCGCGGGCAGCACCGTTACGTCGCCCAGCGTGGCCGCCTTGGGCACAAAGTCCGGCACGCCGGCCAGCATGCTGTCCTCGAAGTACTCGTAGTACTCCAGATAGGGGATGATCTGGCCCGTCATGTACTTGAGGATCAGCTGGGTCACCGCGCCCATGATGTCGTTCTCCGGAATGGTCAGCACGCCGTAATAGTGCTCCAGCAGCATGAACACCATGGCCGGCGGGAAGCCCAGCAGCTTCTTCATGCCGTCCACATCGATCAGGGAGATGGCCTCCCAGCCGCGCTCCTCGATCTTCATGCCCACCGCCAGCGCGTACTTCACGCCGTTCTCGATGACGGAATCGTCGCAGGGCTTCTTGAACACCCAGTTCTCCTTCACGAAGCGGACGCCCTCCGCGACCTTCGCGGGATCGAGCTTTTCCAGGTTCTGCACCATCTCCAGCATCTCGAAGGGCTCGACCTCCACGCCGATCTTGCCGCGCATGGAATTTCCCTCAAACTGCGTGCCGTAGAGCAGCATGTCGCGATAGCCCATCGTGCCGACGCGGGCATGGCGCAGCGCCGCGCGGGCGCAGGCAGCAGAAAGGAAGGCGTCGATCCTGTCCAGCGGCATGGGCTTGTCGATGACGTTGTAGACATATTTAAAAGTATATCCCAGCCCTTCAAACGCCGGACGGATGGCGGAGGTGCCCGCCTGGTCTGCGGTGGTCACGATGCGGTCGCCCTCGTGCCAGCCGCACAGGCCCCAAAGCAGCATCGGCAGGTGGCGGAAGGCATCGGTCACGCGGACAACCGCGTGCGTGGGCACCCAGCCCGCCACGCAGACGATCAGGCAGGACATGGGATAGCCCTCCAGCTTTTTGAGGGCAGCATCCGCCGTGGCGTATCCGGGATCATCGATCACGACGCCGGCATCCAGCAGCTCATAATCCAGCGCCGACAGTTCTTTGATCGCCTCGTCGTGCTTCAGCTGCAGGCGCTCAAAGGGCGTGTTGATTTCTCCAAAGCACACAAAACCCACTTGTCTCTTCATGGTACCCTCTCCTTTATCCTCCATTTGATCTCCAAACGTCTTCAAACCGGTGCGGCGTCGGGCAAGCCCTTTGCCGCCTTATCGGTTAAATTTTAGCAAATTATCGGAGCTGTGTCAATCACCAATCCGCCAGACAGCCCGGCTTTTGCCGTGGGTTCAGCGCTTCAGGTACGCCGAAGACACGGGAAATTCAAAATAGGTGTCCGGATAGGGCTCGTTCCGCAGGGAAAAGTGCCACCACTCGCAGTCGATGGGCTGGAAGCCGCTTCGGATCATGGCCCCCTGCAGCATCATCCGATTGGCGTACTGCTCCTCCGTCACCGCCGTGGAATCCGGATGAGAGACCTCGCTGAACAGGTCAAAGGGGCTGCCCATGTCCAGCTCCTTGCCCGTCTGCATGTCCAGAAGCGTGAGATCCACCGCGCTCCCCCGGCTGTGGCTGGATTGGCTGGCGATGTAGCCCTGCTTGAACAGCTCCTGCTTCTCCAGCTCCGGGTAGAAATAGGGCTTCATGCGCAAATCCAGGTCTTCGATGCCCCAGAGCACGAAGTGTCGAACCGCGCCGGCCGGTCGGTAGGCATCAAAGATCTTCAGGCGATAGCCCTGCACGTTCATCTCGTTCGCCACCGTTTTCAGCGCCCGGGCGGCTTCCATCGTCAGCAGCGCACAGGGCTCCTCATAGCCGTCGATGCGGTCTCCGATGAAATTGTAGGTGGAATAGTATCGGATCTCCTGCACGACGCCCGGCACATAATCCGACAGCAGCACAAATCCCGAAGAATCCATCGTCACTCTGCGCTTGTAGTCCATTGTCATCGCCATCTGCCCCCTTCCCGTTCGAATTGCGGTGCATGCATCGCTCTCGCCGCGCCGCTCCCGTCGATAAATACCAATATATTCCTGTCTTCGCCTTTTGTCAAATGCCAGTCCGGAGCCATGCGCGGGATACACCCGACCCGCGCAGCTGTCCGTCCTGCCCACTGCTTTGTGGATCACTTCAAGCTTCAATGAAACTGCCCCCCATGGAGTATGGGGAGCAGTTTGTTTTTTCATCAGTTGCGCTTACTTCGTATACTTTTCGCGCTTCTGATAATGGGTGTGCAGCAGCTCGTGCGCCAGATGGCTGCCGGGCTTGTCGAGGAAATCCGCATAGATCTGCTTGATTTCCGTATTGTCGTGGCTCTTGCGCAGGGCCTTGGAGCGATCCTCGCCATACAGCGCCTTTGCGCGCTCGACGCGGATATCCACATCCATCTTGGTCTGCGCAGGCACAATGGGCTGACCGCCGCCATTGACGCAGCCGCCGGGGCAGGCCATCACTTCGATGAAGGCGTAGTTCTTCTCGCCGCTCTTGGCGCGCTCCAGCAGCTTGGTGGCATTGCCGGTGCCGCTGGCCACGGCGACATTCACATCGGTGCCGCCGATGTTGACGGTCGCTTCCTTGATGCCCTCGATGCCGCGAACCGCGTGGAATTCCACATCCTCCAGCTTCTCGCCGGTGATGGTCTCGTAGGCGGTGCGCAGCGCGGCCTCCATGACGCCGCCGGTCGCGCCGAAGATGACAGCAGCGCCGGTGCTCTCGCCCATCAGGCTGTCGAAGTCGCCGTCGGGCAGCGTCTCGAAGCTGATGTTGGCTTCCTTGATCATGCGGGCCAGCTCGCGGGTGGTCAGCACCACATCCACGTCAGCCATGCCGTTGTGGCCCAGCTCGGGACGGGCGGCCTCGAACTTCTTGGCCGTGCAAGGCATGACGGATACGACAGCGATGTCCTTGGGATCGATGCCCGCCTTCTCAGCATAGTAACTCTTCACCATCGCGCCCAGCATCTCATGGGGAGACTTGCAGCTGGACAGGTTCGGCAGGAAATCGGGATGATAGGTCTCGCAGTACTTGATCCAGCCCGGAGAGCAGGAGGTGATCATCGGCAGCACGCCGCCGGTCTTGATGCGCTCCACCAGCTCGTTGGCCTCTTCCATGATGGTCAGGTCGGCGCCGAAGTCGGTGTCAAACACCTTGTCAAAGCCCAGACGCTTCAGAGCCGTGGCCATCTTGCCGGTAACGGAAGTGCCCATGGGAAGGCCGAACTCCTCGCCCAGCGCGGCGCGGACCGCGGGAGCGGGCTGAACAACCACGTGCTTGGACGGGTCGCGCAGCAGGTCCCACACCTTCTTGGTGTCATCCTTCTCATAGAGCGCGCCGACGGGACAGTTGACGATGCACTGGCCGCAGTTGATGCAGCTCATCTCGCTCAGATGCATCTCCCACGGAGATTCGATCGCCGTCGTAAAGCCGCGGTTGACCGGTCCGATGACGCCGACGTTCTGGATCTTGGAGCAGACGGCGACGCAGCGGCGGCACAGCACGCACTTGTTGTTGTCGCGCACGATGGAGGGAGACAGATCGTCGATGGTGTAGGGCACCTTGTAGCCCGCGAACTTTTCTCCGTCCTCAACGCCCAGCTCCTTGCACAGCGCCTGCAGCTCGCAGTTCTGGCTGCGGATGCAGCTCAGGCACTTCTTTTCATGGGTGGAGAGCAGCAGCTCGAGGATGTTCTTGCGATATGCGCGGATCTCAGGCGTGTTGGTCTTGACCTTCATGCCCTGCGCAGCAGGCGGCACGCAGGCAGCCTGCAGGGCGCGGGCACCGGAGTCCACCACGCACATGCGGCACGCGCCGATTTCATTGATGTCCTTCAGAAAGCAAAGCGTGGGAATGCGAATGCCGGCCAGCTTCGCGGCTTCCAGTACGGTCGAACCCTGGGGAGCCTGAACTTCGATGCCGTCAATCGTCAGGGTGATCATATTATCCATTGCTCAATCCTCCGCACGATTATTCTTTGATGATGGCGCCGAAGCGGCACTTCTCCATGCACGCGCCGCACTTCAGGCACTTCTTGGGGTCAATCACATGCTGCTTCTTGATCTCGCCGGTGATGGCGCCGGCAGGGCAGACGCGCGCGCAGGCGGTGCAGCCGCGGCACTTGTCGGTGATCTTGTACTGCAGCAGGTTCTTGCAGTGATGTGCCGGGCAGCGCTTTTCCTTGATGTGCGCCTCGTACTCGTTGCGGAAGAAGCGCAGCGTGGAAAGCACGGGGTTGGCCGCCGTCTGGCCCAGGCCGCACAGGGCGGTGGACTTGATGGTGTTGGCGAGCTCTTCGAGC
>JAFWBZ010000038.1 GCA_017537105.1 Clostridia bacterium
AGATTCCTTCCAATTCCGTCAGAGGGACCTTCCTGAGAAAACACTTGCCGATGCGCTCCGGCAGCACCAGCGTGATGCTCCCCCCGGCCCGCTTCTTGTCGTGCAGCGCCGCCTCCGCCAATGCTCCGGCAGGGTATTCGCAATGCGTCCTCAGGCCGTTGGCCGACACGCACCGCGCCAGGCGCAGCACCGTTTCGTCCGGGCACCCGGCGGCGCAGGCGGCCATCAGCATGCCGATGGCGACGCCCTGGCCGTGGGTGATGGTAAGTCCGGAGCACTTCTCGATGGCGTGGCCAAAGGTGTGGCCCAGGTTCAAAAGCGCCCGTGCGCCGGTGTCAAACTCGTCTTCGGCCACCACGTCCCGCTTCAGCGCCACGCAACGCTCGATCACCTCGTCCATGCGGTCGTGCCAGCGGCCGTCCTCCAGAAGCGAAAACAGCGCTTCGTCGAACAGCACGCCGGCCTTGATGACCTCCGCGGCGCCACAGGCGAGCTGTTCCGCCGGCAGGGCGCGGATGACGTCGGTGTCGGTGAGCACGAGCGACGGCTGGTGAAACGCCCCGGCCAGGTTCTTGCCGGCCTTCAGATCGATGGCCGTCTTGCCGCCGACGGAGGAGTCCACCGCCGCCAGCAGCGTCGTGGGGATCTGCAGGAAGCGGATGCCCCGAGCGTACACCGCCGCGGCAAAGCCGGCGATGTCGCCGGTCACACCACCGCCCAGGGCGACCACCAGGTCGGATCGGGTCAGCTGTCGCCGGGCCAGCGTCTCCAGAATGTCAGACAGGGTGTCGATGTTCTTGCTGGCCTCGCCCGCGGGGAAGGTGCAGCGGGAGGCGTCGAAGCCCGCGTAGCGAAAGCTGATCTGCACCCGGTCGCCGTAGAGCTCGTCCACGGTGTCGTCGGCGACGATGACCGCGCGACAGGGCCGGATCGCCCTGGCGGCCAGCTCGCCCGACCGGTCGATCAATCCGCCGCCGATGTGGACATCGTAGTTCGTGGATGCGGTGACGTGTACCGTATGCATGTGTTTTCCTCCCGGGATTCAATCCTTTTCGTATACCACCAGGGTCATGCGGGGGTTGATGCGCCGGACCTCGCCGGTGCGGCGAAACCCCATCTTCTCGTACAGGTGGCAGTTGCCGGACTCCTCCAGAATCGTGTCCAGCGCCCAGCCATTTGGGCCGTGCAGGCGCTCTACCGCCGCAATGGCCTGCTGCGCAATCCCATGTCCCCGGCATTCCGGCAGGACGAACAGCGGGGAGATGGCTTTGCGCAGGGAAGGATCGCCGCGATCGACGACGCGGATGCCACCCACGGCCCGCCGCCCCTCCAGGATGAAGTAATAGCGGGTGTAGGGCTGGCCGAGCTTTTCGCGGATGCGGTCCAGCGATTCACAGGCCGGGTTGATGGCCGCATCCTGGTATTTCGCCAGCAATCCCGCAAAGGCCTCGATCTGCATGCGATGAAGTGCCTCGGCGTCCGAGAGGGTTGCGCGTTTGAGATGTATGGACACGGGCTCACCTCCCTTTTCCCAGGCGTCGAAGGAGAAGCATCGCTGCGCCGTCGGGCGCTGCGGTCTCAATCCAGCGCCTCCTTGCACTCCCGGCCCCGTCGCAGCACGGGAAGCAGCCGCTCCGGGTCGCCGGAGGCCAGCGCATCCTGATACTCGTTGAGGCGCAGGATCAGATCGTCCAGCGCGGGCAGCAGCAGGTCGCCGTTCTCCAGGAAGAGCTCCGTCCACATCGTCTCATTCAGCCGGGCGACGCGGGTCATGTCCAGAAAGCTGCCGGCGGAGAAGCCCTTGTGCTCGGCGGACAGCGGGTTTTTGACATAGGCGCCGGAGACCACGTGGGCCAGCTGGCTGGTGTAGGCGATCATCTGGTCGTGGGCCTCGGGCGTGCAGAAGCGCACCATCCGGAACCCGGCCTCCAGAAAGAAGGCCTTGGCCTGCTCCCGTACCCGGATGTCCACGTCCGGGGCGGGGCAGAGGATCATCGACGCATTTTCAAACAGATTGGCCCGGGCGGCGGAGAAGCCGGAGAACTCCCGGCCCGCCATCGGGTGCCCACCAATGAAGTTCCATCGATGCGCCGCCGCGATGGGCTCCACCTGGCGGCACACGTGGCGCTTTACGCCCGCGCAATCCACCACCAGCGTCCGGGGACCAAAGTCCTCTGCGTGGGCGCGGATGGTTTGCACGCACTGCTCCGGAAACAGGGCCACCAGCACGATGTCGCAGGTAGGCAGTGTCTGCGCATCCAGCTCGCCATGAATGGCCTCCGCCGCCTTAGCGCGGAGCATGACCTCAGGATTGATGTCCGTGCCGAACACAGTGTGCTCCGTGTTGCGGCGGATGGACAGCGCCAGCGAGCCGCCGATCAGGCCCAGTCCAATGATGCCGATCTTCATAGGATTCCGCCTCCCTCACCGCACGGCGAACGGGCGCACGGCCTCGATTCTCCGGGACAGGTTGTCGAATTGCTCCGGCGTCAGCGACTGCTTGCCGTCGCACAGCGCGTGGGGCGGGTCGTTGTGCACCTCGATGATCAGGCCGTCCGCTCCGGCCACGGTGGCCGCCATCGCCATGGCGGGCACCAGGTCGCTGTGACCCGTGCCGTGGCTGGGGTCCACCACCACTGGCAGGTGAGTCAGCCTGCGCAGCACCGGCACCGCGGACAGGTCCAGCGTGTTGCGGGTGTAGGTTTCAAAGGTGCGGATGCCGCGCTCGCACAGGATGACGTTTTCATTGCCGCCGGCCATCACGTATTCGGCGCTCATCAGCAGCTCCTCCAGCGTATTGGCCAGGCCGCGCTTGATCAATATGGGCTTACGGGTCTGCCCCAGCTCCTTCAGCAGCTCGAAGTTCTGCATGTTGCGCGCGCCGACCTGGATGACATCCACGTCCTCGAACAGAGGCAGGTGCGCGGCCTCCATGATCTCGGTCACGATGGGCAGCCCGGTGGCCGCCTTGGCCTCCTTCAGCAGCTCCAGGCCTTTTTCGTGCAGCCCCTGGAAGGCATAGGGGGAGGTGCGGGGCTTGAAGGCGCCGCCGCGCAGCATCCCCGCGCCGCTGGCCTTGACGGACTGCGCGACGCTGATGATCTGCTCCCGGGTCTCCACGGAGCAGGGACCGGCGATGATTTGGAAGTTTC
>JAFWBZ010000039.1 GCA_017537105.1 Clostridia bacterium
ATACTGGACGGCCAGGGCCTGATGGAAGGCAACGGCTTCGTGTTCTACGCGGCCAAGACCGCCGAGTGGGGCGACGACACCTACCTCTGCGGCTGGCTGGGCCGGGCCGGGCTGTCTGCGGACTCCTGCTTCTACCAGTGGGCGGGCAACGTGCTCAACCATCAGCTGGTCCAGCACGAGGACAAGACGCTGGGCGTGGCGGCTCCGGAGGTTTTTGCGGATTACTTCACGCAGGATTTGGCCTTTGCGGCGTCGAATATTGAAGGAACGGCGGAGATCGAGGGGAGCGACATTGCCCTGTTGGCGCAGGATGGTGAAATCGCGCTGGCGGACATGGGCATGCGCGCGCCGACGATGATGCTGGAGTGCGATGTCGCGCTGGATGCGGACGGCTGCGCGGGCTTTGCCTTCGGCGGCAGCGAGGCGGACGAGGCCTATACGGCACTGTGCCTGGATGCCCAGAGGAACCTGCTGCACTACGAGGGCTATGAGCTGACGGAGCTTTCAGACTACGATCCGATGGCGATCACCCGCTTCGATTTTTCGGACGGTGCGACGCACCACGTGACGCTGGTGTGCGAGAATGAGATCGTCGTGCTGTACATCGACGATGCGAAGGCGCTCAGCTCCCGGATCGGCCATTCCACGGGCGGCGCACACATCGGCGTGTTCGCCGAGGGCTGCGACGCCGCGTTCAGCAATATCACGATGAAGACCCCGGGATGACATCAAAACGGCGGGAGGGACAGAGATATGCCGGAACTGCACTACAGGGATGCGCAAAAGTTGGGACAGCGGGAGTATCGCGCCTGTGTCGCTGCGGGAAGGTATCCGTATCTGCCCGTCCTGGATGAAATCCTGCCGCAGGAGAACCCCGCGATGGGACAGGACATGGGCATCATGTCCGTGCCGATGGCGTTCATCGTCGGCACCCGGACGCGGGGGCGCACGAACGCCTTCGCTGGCAACTTCATGCCCCTGCTGGCGGAGAATACCGAGTTTGCGCAGAAGTGGGAGCGGCTGTGCCAGTCCCACCTGGAGGAGGGCATCCGCGACCCCATCAAGGTCTGCGAGTACCTGAACCGCTATTACGTCGAGGAGGGCAACAAGCGCGTCAGCGTGTTGAAGTTTTTCGGCGCCGTGAGCGTGCCCGCGCAGGTCACCCGGATCCTGCCGACGGACCGAAGCACGCCGGAGGCCGAGCAGTATATGGAATACCTCGCATTCCATCGGGCCAGCGGCATCAACTACCTGGAGCTTTCGAAGAGGGGCGGCTATGCCCGCCTGCTGGCGCTCGTGGGCAAGCAGCCGGACGAGCCCTGGTCTGACGAGGACCAGAGCCGGTTTTCGACCGCGTATTACGGCTTTCAGAGGGCCTATGCGGCGGTGGCCGGAGGCAAGCCCGTGGCCTCGGTGGGCGACGCGATGCTGGCGTATCTCGAAATCCACGGCTATGCAGCGCTGTGCGAGGCCGGCGCGGCGGACCTGAAGAAGAGCGTGGCGAAGATGTGGGAGGAGCTCCAGCTCCAGCGCGAGGCGCCGGCCATCGAGCTCAAGCCCGCGCCGGCTGCGCAGAAGAAGGAGGGGCTCCTGTCCCGGGTGCTGCCCTCGGGGCGGGCGACGCGGGCGGCCTTCATCTACGATCGGAACCCGTCCGACTCCGCGTGGGCCCACGGCCACGAGCAGGGCCGGCTGCACGTGCAGCAGGTGTTCGACGGGCGCATCGAGACCGCGGCGTACTGTAACGCCATGGAGAGCGAGCCTCTGCCCGTGCTGGAGCGCGCCATCGCGGACGGTAGCCGGGTGATCTTCACCACGTCGCCGCGATTGCTGCCCGCCAGCCTGAAGGCCGCTGTGGAGCACCCGGAGGTGACGATCTTCAACTGCGCGCTGAACCAGCCCCACCGCTATATCCGGACGTACTACGCCCGGGTATACGAGGCGAAGTACATCGTCGGCGCCCTCGCCGGGGCGATGGCGGGGGAGGGCGACATCGGCTACATCTGCGACTATCCCATCTACGGCGTGATCGCGGGCATCAACGCCTTCGCGCTGGGCGTGCAGCTGACCAATCCCCGGGCCCGCGTGCGCCTGGAGTGGTCCTCGGTGGACGGGCACCGCGCCGCGCGGAAGAAGCTGTCTGAGGAGGGGCTGCGGCTGATCTCCTGCCAGGATTTCTCCCGGCAGCCCGACGGCAGCTTCGGCCTGAACGGGCTGATGCGGATCGAAGGCGGCGAGGCCGCCATGCTGGCCGCGCCGGTGTGGCGTTGGGACGTGTACTATGAGGAAATGCTGCGCCGCATCCTCGACAAGACCGCGAAGGACGAGTACGAGAGCAGCGCCAAGGCCCTGAACTATTACTGGGGAATGTCCGCAGGCGTGGTGGACGTGCGGTGCGTGCCCGACCTGCCGGAGGGGCTGCAAAAGCTGTCCCACCTGCTCCGGGAAGGCATCTGCGGGGACCGGATCAGTCCCTTCGCTACGCCGGTGCGCAATCAGGAGGGCGCGCCAGTCGACGCGGACGGAGACCGGCTCGAGCTGGAGCAGATCGTGAAGATGGACTGGCTGGTCCAAAACGTGGTCGGCGCGATCCCGGTGCAGCAGGAGCTCACTCGAGGGCGGCAGACTGTGGAGATCATGGGCGTAGATCCTTCCGCGAAAGACAAAACGCAGGCGGAGTGAAGGCCGCGCGATCCTGTCCGGTCATGACGCAAAATATCCCCAGAGGCTCGACTGGCCTCTGGGGATATGTATGATCCATGGTGCGCTCATTCCAAGCGGGTGGAATCGCGGTAAATCAGCTCTGTCTCGGTGTGCACGACGCGAAAGTTCAGGTTGGGATTCTCGATGCGGGAGATCAACAGCTGCATCGCGGCGATGGCCATGATCTGGGTGTGCGTGTGAACGGTGGTCAGGGCAGGCGTCATGATGCGGGAAGTGGGAGAATCGTCGAAGCCGCAGAAGAGGACATCCCCCGGCACCGATTTGCCCAGCTTGCGCAGAGTGTAGATCGCGTCCACGGCGACAAAGTCGTTGGCGCAAAGGAACACGTCCGGGGTATCCGGCAGGGAGGTCAGCGCTTCTGTGATTTGCTCCGGATCCAGCGTCTTGATGCAAAAGCGCTCGTCGACCGGGACGTCGGCCATGAGCATGGCGCAGCGGAAGGCGGCATAGCGCTCGTAAAAGGACTGGCAGTGCTCGTAATCGCCAATGAACCCGATCCTGCGCTTGCCCTGCGCCAGCATGTCGTTGACAAACCGCGTGATGGCGGTGACGTTGTCCATGTAGAGCTGGTCGGAGGGCAGGTCGAGGCCGTCGCGCTTATGGGGACCGTCCACGAACAGCATCGGGAGGCCGAGGGCGCAGAGCATCTCATCATAGGCCCGGTCGAACATCTCGATGCAGATGATGGCGATTGCATGTTCCGGCACGAAGGTGACCGGCAGCGAACGGTTCAGGAAGTTTTCCCGATCGACGCGGTGGGTGTTCAGGCTGTAGCCCAGCTGGGACAGCTCCATTTTCAGCTTGTCCAGCATCAGCGAGGCAAAGTGGGCCGGCGCGATGACGTTTCCGCAGAGCAGCGCAATCTCGCCCTTGTACTGCGCTTGCTGTTCAAGGGCGTTGCTCGTCTGGGCCTTTATGTAGGAAAACTGCTTGTAGCCCATTTCGGTGGCCTTTTGCAGGATTCTCTCGCGGGTCGCTTCCGCCAGACCATCGGCGTTGTTGATGGCCTTGGACACGGTATTGCGGGAGATCCCCAACTCATCCGCGATATCCTGAATCGTGACTTTTCTCATTTGGCACTCCTTAGCTGATTTGTATGTATTGTAACATATAAGATTGTAAAATTCAATGACAAATGGCTGCCGGATGTACGATTCACCTTGAGACCGGGCGCAATGCGTTCCGCGGGCTTTCGGGGCAGCAAAAGTTCTCGAAAAATCCCATTTGCATCAAGATTGTTTTTATCTATCATCGTGAAGGTCATTCGGATTAGGGAATACTCATCATTCTGAATCTTTGAATCTGATTGATGATCTGGTACTCTGTGACTCACAGACTTGCACCTTGAAAAGCCGCAGATTTCCATCATCAGGACACAAAAAATGGATGGCTCCTATCAGGAGTCACCCATTGAAAGTGCCGAAACTACAAGATTCTTATTTCCCGAAATACCGCTTCAGCAGGCCCTCAAAGCCCTTACCGTGCCGGGCTTCGTCACGGGCCATCTGCGGGGCTACGCCCCGCCAGGGTATGCACGGTGTCGTGGAGTAAAACGGATACAGATG
>JAFWBZ010000040.1 GCA_017537105.1 Clostridia bacterium
CGGCGCCGGAGGACACCCCGGAGCCCGCCGAGGACGCCGCCACGACTGCGCCCGCCGGGCAGTGAGTCCCTGTCCGTCAGAGACCAACGAATCCGCCGCTTCGCAAAAACGAAGCGGCGGATTCGCCTTTGGAGGCCCTGAAGAGGCGCGCCCGGAAGGATCATTCCCTCAGAAACCGTGTCAAATCGGCAATGCCGCCTTCAAAATCGTGACTTTTATGTGACGCGACCGGCCCAATTTGGCATCAATTTTGACAATCTCACAATTTGGTGATATAATGGCAATACATTCAAAATCTTTCATAACAGGAGGACATAGTTTTGTTACGTTCCGGGCGAAAGATGATTTGTTTTCTGATGACAGTAATCCTGCTCTTCTCCGCGGCGGCGCCCGCGATGGCGGCCAGCGCTGCGGCCCGGGTGACGAGCGGCTCCGCGAAGTTCTACCGCTACCCGTCCACCTCCAGCGCGCGGGTGCACATCAAAAAGGGCACGACCGTGACGGTCACCGCCGTGAAGTCGGGCTGGGCCAAGGTGAAGTGCAAGGGCATCACGGGCTACATGAAGACCTCCGCCCTGGGCAGCGTCGCAAAGAAGGCCGCGCGCACCTCCTGGAAGTCCAAGGTGGTGATGCTGAACTGGTACAGCGACGGCAGCAGCGTGCTGAAGAAGGGCGGCTACGGCTACCTCTACGACATCAAAACCGGCATCCGGCTGCGCATCAAGCGCATGGGCGGCTCCAGCCACGCGGACTGCGAGCCCGCCACGGCGAAGGACACCGCCAAGCTCAAGAAGATCGCGGGCGGCAGCTTCTCCTGGGACAGCCACGCCTGCATACTGTACGCGGGCGGCAAGTTCGTGGCCTGCGCCATCAACACCATGCCCCACGGCGACCAAACCATCACCAACAACGGCTACAACGGCCAGTTCTGCCTGCACATGCTGGGCAGCAAGACCCACGGCAGCGATTCGGTGAACAGCGAACACCAGTCCGCCATCCGCAAGGCCTACAACTGGGCGCACTGAGCGCCAATCACCGGCTTCCTTCCTGGAAAATGATGACGCCGGGCGCTTCCCCATCCTCGGGAGAAGCGCCCGGCGCCTTTTTTCCGAAATTCCCGGTCGTCGACGGGCAGGCACAGCATTCTCCCCTCCCCTCTGGGCTACCGATCGTCCGCAGCCCGTTGACGTTTATTCCTCCAGCAGTCTCCGTAGCAGGCCCTCCCGGTTCTCCAAGAACAGCCGCATGATGCGGACGCTCTCCGTGTCTTCGTAGTCGCAGGGGCGCACCGCCCCGCCGTCGAAGCTCAGGATCTCTGCGTCGGGAAGGCCCAGCAGCACCGGCGAATGGGTGGCGATGAGAAACTGCGCTCCCGCCTGCGCCATCCGGGCGATGTGCAGCAGCAGCGTCAGCTGCCGCTGGGGCGACAGCGCCGCCTCCGGCTCGTCCATCAGGTAGAGCCCTTGGGGTGTGGCGCGCTGCATGAACTCCAGGAAGCTCTCCCCGTGGGAGCAAGCATGGTAGTCCGGCAGACTGCCGTCGTTGTACTCGGTCATGGTCACCGTGGCGACGTTGAAGAAGCTCTCCGCCCGGAAGAAATAGCCATTGCGCGGGCAGCGAAAGCCCCGCACCAGCGACACGGCTCCCGACAGCGGCGACACGTCGTCGTAGGTGGAAAAGCGGTAATTCCGGGTGCCGCCCTCGGCGTTGAAGCCCGCCGCCACTGCCACGGCCTCCAGCAGCGTGGATTTGCCCGTGCCGTTCTCCCCGCAAAGCAGCGTGACGTTGCGGTTCAGCCGCAGCCGCTCCAATCCCCGCAGCGCGGAGATCTTCCGCGGGTACGCATCCTCCGGCACCGCACTCCAGTCGATGACGATCTCCCGGATGTACCGGTCCTCCATGATGGTCCCTCCCTGCTGCCGGAGCCATTCTCCCTCTGTGTATCCATTATAGCACATCGCCGCGCGCCGGCCAATCCTCAAAAAATCACAGCCACCCCATTGCCGGGGTGGCTGTGCTGTATGGTTCTGCCTGCGCCGCCCGCCTCCCGCGCCGCAATCGCTGGCGCAGGAGGCAGGACGATCCGCAGGGCAGCGGCTGGTTGCGGGATTATTCCGCGGCCAGGCGCTGGTAGGAAGCGAGGCGCTCCTCGGCATCCTTCTGGGCAGCCTCGAACAGCTCGGGAGCCTCGTCCGGGAACTGGCGCAGCAGGGACGCGTAGCGGTTCTCGCCCTTGATGAAGTCCTGATAGGAGGCCTTCGGGGGCTTGGAATCCAGGGTGAACTTCTTCTCAGCATCGGGATTGAAGCGGTAGGTCTGCCAGTAGCCGGCCTCGACCGCGCGGGCAATCTCGAGCTGCGCCTGGTTCATCTTGATGCCGTGGTTGATGCAGGGCGCGTACGCGATGATCAGGGACGGGCCGTGATAGGCCTCGGCCTCGGTCAGGGCCTTCAGCACCTGCGCCGGATCGGACATGGCGACCTGCGCCACATAGACGTAGCCGTAGGACATCGCCATCATGCCCAGATCCTTCTTCTTGGTGCGCTTGCCGGCCGCCGCGAACTTCGCAACCGCCGCATGCGGAGAGGACTTGGAGGCCTGTCCGCCGGTGTTGGAGTACACCTCGGTATCCAGAACCAGCACGTTGACGTCCTCGCCCTGGGCCAGCACGTGATCCAGTCCGCCGTAGCCGATGTCATAGGCCCAGCCGTCGCCGCCGAAGACCCAGAAGGACTTCTTGGTCAGCAGATCGGCGTCCTCGACCACCTTGCGGGCGAGCTCGCACGCGTCGCACTTGCAGCCTTCCGTGATGGCGTCCTTGCAGGCCGCCAGCAGCTTCTCGCCGGCCAGCCTGGAACCCTCGGCGTCTTCCATCTTCTCGAGCCACTCGGCGCCCGCTTCCTTGATGGGGGCGTCGGTCCACTCGACCGCGATCAGCGCGCGGACGTTGTCCGCCAGCCTGCCGCGGCGCTGCTTGATGCCCAGCTGCATGCCGTAGCCGAACTCAGCGTTGTCCTCGAAGAGGCTGTTCGCCCAAGCGGGGCCCTGGCCCTTTTCGTTGACGGTGTAGGGGCAGGTCGGAGCGGAGCCGCCATAGATGGAGGAGCATCCCGTGGCGTTCGCGATGACCATCCTGTCGCCGAACAGCTGGGTGACCAGCTTGACGTAGGGGGTCTCGCCGCAGCCCGCGCAAGCGCCGGAGAACTCAAACAGCGGCTTCTTGAACTGGCTGTCCTTCACGGTCTTCACGTTCAGCGCGCCCTTATACTCAGGCAGCGTCTGCGCGAACTCCCAGTTGGCCTCCTGGGCATCCTGGGTGTGCAGCGGCTTCATCTCCAGGGCAACCTTCTTGCCGCCCTTGTTGACCGGGCAGACCTGCGTGCAGTTCTCGCAGCCGGTGCAGTCCAGCACGGAGACCTGCATGCGATACTTCAGACCCTTGAAGGCCGGGCCCTTGGCGTCGGCGACCTCGAAGGTCTCGGGCGCCTTGGCGGCGTCCTCTTCGCTCAGCAGGTACGGGCGGATGCAGGCGTGCGGGCACACGATGGCGCAGGTGCCGCACTGGATGCAGGCGTCGATGTTCCACTGGGGAACCATCACGGCGATGCCGCGCTTCTCATACTTGGTGGTGCCGGTGGGTACGCGGCCCGCGGCGTCGATCATGGACACGGGCAGCTTGTCGCCCTCCTGCGCCAGGATCGGCTGGATGAAGGTCTTGAAGTAGGGATCGTCAGTGACCTGGATGGCCACGGCGCCCTCGGTCGCGGTCGCCCACTCGGCGGGCACGGGGATCTCCACCAGGCCGGAGGTGGCGATGTCGATGGCGTCCCAGTTCTTCTTGACGACCTCGTCGCCCTTCTTGCCATAGGTCTTCTTGGCGTAGGCCTTCATGTATTCATCCGCCTGCTCGTAGGGGATGATGTCGGCCAGCTTGAAGAACGCAGCCTGCATGATGGTGTTGATGCGGCCGCCCATGCCGACCTGCTTGGCCAGCTTGATGGCATCGATGGTGTAGAACTTGGCGTGCTTCTTCGCCAGCAGCTGCTTCATGGAAGCGGGCAGCTCCTTCTCCATCTCCTCGGCCGTCCAAGGGCTGTTGAGCAGGAAGGTGCCGCCGTCCTTCAGCGCGGACACCATGTCGTACTTGGTGACATAGGCCGGGTTGTGGCAGGCGATGAAGTCGGCGGAGTCGATCAGATAGGTGGACTGGATCGGGGAATCGCCGAAGCGCAGGTGGCTGATGGTGATGCCGCCGGACTTCTTGGAGTCATAGGCGAAGTAGGCCTGCGCGTACTTGTCGGTGTGGTCGCCGATGATCTTGATGGAGTTCTTGTTGGCGCCGACGGTGCCGTCGGAGCCCAGGCCGTAGAACATGCAGGAAACGGTGCCCTTGGGGGCCACGTCCAGCGTCTCGCCCAGCTCCAGGCTGGTGTGGGTCACGTCGTCGGTGATGCCCACAGTGAAGTGGTTCTTCGGCTCGTCCTTGGCCAGGTTGTCGAAGATGGCCTTGACCATGGTGGGGTTGAACTCCTTGGAGCCCAGGCCGTAGCGGCCGCCCACGACCTTGATGTCGCCCATGCCCG
>JAFWBZ010000041.1 GCA_017537105.1 Clostridia bacterium
CCTGGCTGCCCGGCGCCGACGGGATCGTTCCCGCCGGGGAGCCGCTGCCCTTTTCGCCGATGGCCGCGATGGCCGTCGATGTGTCTGAGGAGGCCCGCCTGGGGGAGGCGGGGCTCGAGCTGTTCCTCGGCTGCGATCGGCGCGCTGCGCTGGACCACCACGCCACGAACGCGGGGTTTGGCGAGCTCTACGCACTGGACGGCGAGGCAGCGGCGGCGGGCGAGCTGGTGATCGACCTGATCGACGCGCTGGGCGTGGCGCTGACGCCGGAGATGGCGCAGTGCCTGTTCGTGGCGATTTCCACGGACTGCGGCCAGTTCAACTTTTCCAACACGCGGTCCGGTACGCTGCATGCGGCGGCGCGCTGCGTGGCGGCGGGCATCGACGTGGCCGACATCACCCGCAGGCTCTACCGCACCCGCTCCTACGGCAGGACGAAGCTGATGGGCCTGGTGCTGGCGGGCCTGGAGGTCTCCGGAGACGGCAGGCTGGCCTGGGCGCGGCTGACGGAGGACATGCTTCGCGACGCCCGCGCACTCCGGGAGGACAACGAGGGCATCGTCAATTACCTGCTGGAGATCGACGGCGTGGAGATGGCCGTGCTGGCGGAGCAGCGGGACGGGAAGACCAAGTTCTCCCTGCGGTCCAATCCGCCGGTGGACGTGGCGCGGGAAGTCGCCGTCCCGCTGGGCGGCGGCGGCCACAGCTGCGCCGCCGGGGTCACGCTGGACGCGGATATGGAGACCGCGCTGGAGCGGGTGCTCGCCCTGGCGCGAAAGGCGCTGAATGGCCTATGAACGGATTTCTGATCGTCAACAAGCCCACGGGGCGCACGTCGTCGGATGTGGTGGTCTTCGTGCGCAAGCGGCTGCCCAGGGGGATCACGGTGGGCCACGGCGGGACCCTGGACCCCGAGGCCTCCGGCGTGTTGCCGGTATGCGTGGGTTCGGCCGCCCGGCTGTTTGACTACATCATCGACAAACAGAAGACCTATGTGGCCCGGCTGAAGCTGGGCGTGGAGACCGACACGCAGGACGCCACGGGACAGGTGGTGCGGACGCTTCCCGTGACCGTCGGAGAAGCCGAAGTTCGCGCGGCGCTGGGACGATTTGTCGGAGACATCGAGCAGGTTCCGCCGATGTACTCTGCGCTGAAGCGGGACGGCAAGCGGCTGTACAAGCTGGCGCGCCGCGGAGAAACGGTGGCGCTGGAGCCGCGCCGCTGCCGGGTGGACGCCATCGACTACCTGGGCTGCGAAGGGGACGACACCCACCGGCTGCAGATTCGCTGCGGTAAGGGCGTGTACATTCGCACGCTCTGCCACGACATCGGCCGCGCGCTGGGCTGCGGCGGGCATATGCAGACGCTGGAGCGCACCGCCGCGGGCATCTTCCGCATCGAGGATGCGCTGACGCTGGAGGCGGTGGACGCGCTGGCGCAGCGGGACGATTTGTCGAGCGCTCTGATCCCGCTGGACGCTCCGCTGGGGCACCTGCCCGCGGTGCGGGTGGGCGAGCGCTCCCGGCACGCGGTCGTCAACGGTAACCCGCTGAGGGCGCAGTGGCTGGAGGCGCCCGCGCCGCAGGTGGACGCCGTGCGCGTCTATCTGGAGGATACCTTTGCCGGCATCGGGCAGCCCCTGCCGGACGGCAGCGTCCGGTTCCGGGCGATGCTCTACCAACCCGAGGAGGAATGACTATGAAGATACTCTACGACGAAAAGGCGTTTCTGGAGGAGGGCAGCGTGGCTGCGCTGGGCACGTTCGACGGCGTGCACATCGGTCACCAGGAGCTGATCCGCAATGCGGTGACGCTGGCGCGGTCGCTGGACGCGCGCTGCGTGGTCTGCACCTTTGACCGGCATCCGCTGTCGGTGCTGCGGCCGGACCGTGCACCGAAGCCGCTGCTGACGCTGGAGCAGAACCTTCTGAAATTCGAACGCCTGGGCGCCGATTACGCGCTGGTCAAGGCCTTTACGCCGGAGTTTGCCGCCATGGCGCCCGAGGAATATCTGCGCCAGCTGGTGACGAACATGCGCGTGCGCGCCATCGTGGTGGGGGAGAACTACACCTTCGGCGCGGGCGGGCGCGGCGATGCGGAGATGATCCGCAGTATGGCCGGGGAGCTGGGCTATCGGGCGCTGGTGGTGGCCCCGGTGATGGATGGAAGCGTCATGGCCTCTTCCACCTACGTGCGGGCGCTGCTGGCGGCGGGCGAGACGGCCCACGCCCATCGGCTGTTGGACATTCCCGTCAGCCGGGGTTGAGGTGAAATCGCTGGGGCGCAGCCGTGAGGATCTTTGCCCGTGGAGGTGTTTGGAATGGGCTGGCGATGGATTGACATGGAGAACGATCCGAGGAGGGTGCACTTCGAATACTTCAGGAGCCTGCCCAACAACCAAGTGGGTGTGACGGTGAACGTGGATGTCACGGACCTGCATGCGTTCTGCAAGCGCAGCGGCGCGTCCTTCTACCTGGCCTTCATGCACGTCGCGGCGCTGGCGGCGGACGGCGTGCCGGAGCTGCGCCGCCGCATCCGGGAGGGCCGGGTGGTGGAGTACGATGCCTGCGGCACCTCCCACGTGGAGCTGGTGGCGGACGGAAGCTACGGCTACTGTACGCTGGAGCACCACATGCCGTGGGCGGAGTTTCTGGAGCGCGCGGAGGCCGCGCGGCGCAGGTGCCGGGAGCAGGCCTCCATCGAGGAGGACGCGGACGTGGAGCGGCTGTACTTCGTGACGAGCTTGCCCTGGCTGCACTACACCCAGTTGATCCAGCCCACCGCGGGCGGCGACGAGTCCAACCCGCGCATCTCCTGGGGAAAGTTCGAGCCCGACTCCGCGGGCCGGCTTCAGCTCCCGGTGACGCTGCTGGCCCACCACGGTCTGGTGGACGGGCTGCACATCGCGCGCTTTTATCAAAACGTCGGCGTGGAGATGGAATCGCTGATCCATGCGCGAGGCTGATCCTGTTCGGATCAGCCTCGATGTTTTTTGGATGTGCGCTTACGCCTCGAGCGGCGTGTGGGCGAAGTCTCGCACCTGGTTCCAGGGCACGTTGAAGCCCGCGCCGTGGGCGCAGAACACGGAATCCGGCGTGTCGTCGGCCAGCGGGTTGTAGTTTGCCTCCGCGATCACCGCCTCCGCGTCCCGGCAGGGGCGTAGTGGTCCAGCCGGTATTGCAGCGTCCCGCGCCCGTGGGTGGCGGCCATGAAGTCGGTGATGTAGCCGGAGAACGCGGCGAACACCGCCTCGCCGGTCAGGGAAAAGCGCTCGCCCTCCATCTCCGGGGGATCGAGCCGCGCCTGCATGCGCGTCAGATCGCCCATCACCCGACCGTAGTCCTCGGACGGCGCGCGCAGCGAAAACCGGCACACCGGTTCCAGCAGCACGGACGGCGCGTACATCAGCGCGTTTCGAATGGCGCGGTAGGTGCTCTGCCGGAAGTCGCCGCCCTCGGTGTGCTTCAAATGCGCCCGGCCGTGCAGCAGCTCGATCTTCACGTCCGTGAGCCGTGCGCCGGTGAGCACGCCCTTGTGCGCCTTTTCGAACACGTGGGTCTCGATCAGCCGCTGCCAGTTCAGCGCCAGCTCGTCCACGTGACATCGGGATTCGAAGACAATGCCGCTGCCCCGGGGCCCCGGAGACAGCCGCAGCTGGACCTCCGCGTAGTGGCGCAGCGGTTCATAGTGGCCGATGCCGATGGCGGGCGCGGCGATGGTCTCCAGATAGACCACGCGCAGCCGGCCGAAATCGACGTCGAGTCCCCAGCGGTCCGCCAGCAGCTGCTTCAGCACCTCCAGCTGGATCCGACCCATCACGCTGACGTCGAGGGTGTCCGCGGCGTCGTTGACGGTCACGCCCAGCGCCGGGTCCTCCTCCTCCAGGGTGCGGAGCGCGTGCAGCACCCGGCTAAGCGGGGCGGCGGCGCGGTCCCACGCCACCGACGCGGCCAGCATGGGCTCGGTGGCAAAGTGATTGCGACGGCCTGCGCCGCTGCCGATGTGGTCGCCGGGCCGCGCGTCCGGAAGGGCCGGAGCGGCGACCAGCATGCTGCGCTCCGCCCGGGAAACCTGGGTGAAGCGCTCTCCGGTGTACAGCCGCAGCTCGTTGAGCTTGGCGGTTCCCCCGCCGGGCAGCGCGACGGATTCCCGCACCCCCGCCGAGCCGGACAGCACCTTGAAGAAGCACAGCCGCCCGCCCTGGGCATCGTGGCGCACGCGGCACACCAGCGCGTCAAAGGGCTCCTCGCCGGGCGCGTCCCCTGTCAGTTCTCCGGCGAGCAGCACCATCGCGTCCAGGAATCCGGAGACGCCCTGATCGTTCAGCGCGGAGCCCCGATAGACGGGGAACAGCTCCCGATGGGCGATCTGTTTCCGCAGGGCGGCCAGCCAGGCCGCCGCGTCGTAATCGCCCTCCATCAGCCGGTCCAGCAGCGCCTCATCCCGCTCGGCGACGGCTTCGATGACCGCCTCCGGCATGGCCCCGCCGACAAAGCCGCCCATGTCCACGCAGTCGGCGGACAGGTGCCGCCGCACGTCCGCAAGGCTGCGCTCCGGGTCGTAGCCGGCGCGATCGGTCTTGTTGATGAACACAAAGGCGGGGACGCGATAGCGCTCGAGCAGAGACCAGATGGCCTCCGTGTGGCTCTGCACGCCCTCGGGCCCGGACACGACCACCACGGCGCAGTCCAGCACGGCCACGGCGCGCTCCATCTCGGCGGCGAAGTCCGCGTGGCCCGGGGTGTCCACCCAGAACCAACGCGTGCCCGCCCGCTCGAACACCGCCTGGTCGGAGAAGATCGTGATGCCGCGCTGGCGCTCCAGGGGATGGGCGTCCAGAAAGGCATCGCCGTGGTCCACCCGGCCGGCCCTTCGAAGCACGCCCGCGTGGCACAGAAGCTGTTCGGAAAACGTGGTCTTGCCCGCGTCGACGTGGGCAAGGATGCCGATGATCCTGTTGTTCATGGTTCGCAATATGGGCGGGTCAGCGCCGCGCGGCTTCCGCCCGCTTCAGTGCGCGCCAGAGGTTCAGCCCGGCGATGTCCCGGAGGGTCTCCTCGGAGTAGCCGCGCCGGCGCAGCGCGTCCAGCAGGGTGAGGAAGCCCGTGGGATCGCCCAGGCCGTCGGGCCAGGCATCGATGCCGTCGAAGTCGGAGCCGAAGCCCAGCACGCGTTCGCCGCCCATCTCGCAGATGGCGTCGATGTGGCGCACGGCGTCGTCCATCGTGGCGGGCGCGTCGGCCCGAAGGAAGTCAGCGTAGAAGTTGACGCCGATGAAGCCGCCCCGCTCGATCAGCGCGCGCACCTGCTCCCGGGTGAGATTCCGGGGCACGTCGCACAGCCACCTGCAGTCGGAGTGGCTGGCCATGGGCGGGATTTCAGCATGCTCGATCAGATCCCAAAAGCCCGCTTCGTTCAGGTGGGAGGCGTCGGCGACGACGCCCGCCGCGTCCATGGCCCGCAGCAGCTCCCGACCGAAGGGCTTGAGCCCCTTCTGCTCGCCGCCCACGGCGGGATAGCCGATTTCGTTTTCAAAGTTCCAGGTCAGCGCGATCATCCGGAGCCGCGCCCTGGCCATGAATTCCTCAAAGCGGGCCAGGGAGCCCTCCAGCATCTCGCCGCCCTCGCAGGAAAGTATGCCCGTGGGAACCTCCGGCGGGGCGTCGGGCAGGTCGCCGGTCAGCACCGGCACGCCCAGCCGTGGCACCGCGGCCAGCATATCCAAGCCATCCTGGTGCGCCGTGCCCTGGGTGCCGTGCTTGCCCGCGAACAGCGCGAAGGTCTGAAGGCCCACGCCGCCCGAAGCCAGGCGCTCCGGCGTGACCACGCACTTCTCCGGCGGGGTATGGCAAAGGGCGATTTCGTACAGGGTGTCACAATGCGCGTCTGCTGTAAACATGTCAGGGTCTCCTGTTCTTTTTTCGCACGATATGCCCGTGCGTTTCAAAGGCACTATTCGACGCCCGATGCCCGAATCCTGCAATGCACCTTGATAAACTCCGTCGGACGTGGTATGATGTCACCGTACCGGAGGGAAAGGCGGTGGGCCCCATGACGCGGGAGCTGAGCGAGGCGCAGAGAATGGAGCAGGAGCTGCTGACCGTTCGCCGCAAGGCGCTGTGGCGGCCCTTCATGCAGGCGGTGCGGCGCTATGCGTTGATCCGGTCCGGGGACCGGATTGCCGTGTGCATCTCCGGCGGCAAGGATTCGATGCTTCTGGCGCTGCTCATGCGGATCTTGCAGCGCCATTCGGAGGTGCCCTTCGAGGCGGTCTATCTGATCATGGACCCGGGCTACAGCCCGGAGAACCGGCGAAGGATCGAGGACAACGCGCGGAGGCTGGAGATTCCGTACACCCTGATCGAATCGGATGTGTTCGAGGCCGCCGCCGGCGAGGAGAAGCACCCCTGCTTTCTGTGCGCCAGGATGCGCCGGGGCTGTCTGTACCGGCACGCGCAGGCGCTGGGCTGCAACAAGATCGCCCTGGGACACCACTTTGACGATGTGATTGAGACCACGCTGATGGGCATGCTCTACGGTGGGCAGATCCAGGCCATGCCGCCCAAGCTGCACGCCGAGCACTTCCCGGGCATGGAGCTCATCCGCCCGATGTACAGGATCCGCGAGCGGGACATTGTCGACTGGCGGGACGGGAGCGGGCTTCGCTTCCTGCAGTGCGCCTGCCGGTTCACCGAGTCCTCAGGTGAGGGGCGCGCCGATTCCAAACGACAGGAGATCAAGGTGCTGATCGCCGGCCTGGATGCCGAAAACCCCAAGGTTTCCGCCAACATCTTCAACAGCATCCACACCGTGCAGCTGGACACGCTGGTGGGCTGGAAGCACCGGGGAGAGGCGCACAGCTTTCTGGACGACTACGATGAATCGGATCCCTGTTAAACTTTCTGAAATCCGTTTACAAACCCCATTCCCTGTGCTACAATACTATTTGTGGCAAAATGAATTTGCCTGAATTGCCATTTGCCCGGTCCGCCGAGGACTCCGACGGCTCACCTGGCTTGTGGTGCATAGAAAGAGGAGGAAAAACCATGACCAAGCAGGAAATCATCACCACCTATGGCCGCCATGAGGGCGACACCGGTTCCCCCGAGGTGCAGATCGCGCTGCTGACCGAGCGCATCAACCACCTGAACGAGCACCTGAAGGTGCACAAGAAGGACCACCACTCCCGCCGTGGCCTGCTGCTGATGGTCGGCCAGCGCCGTGGCCTGCTGGACTATCTGAAGAGCACCGACATTGAAGCCTATCGTGAACTGATCGCCAAGCTGGGCCTGCGCAAGTAAGGTCCACCGGCCTCAGAAGACAGACTGTTTCGCGCCGCCGCTTCGGCTTGCCGAGCGGCGGCGTCGTTCGGATTTTCCGGCATTGGAGTCGTGTCGAAGACCGGACCTGCCGCGATGTGCGGACGCCAGGATGCGGAGATGTCCGCAGGCGCGCGTCTGTACATCGCATCGGGAGGGTGAACGGGGCATCCGGCCGCATGTCGCGGGCCGTCGGGTTCCGGCGTTCCCATTCTTCATTGTGGTATCAATAAAAGTCAATATAGAAGAGACCCAAGGAGGGCTACACACCATGTTCAAGAGCTATTCCATGGAGCTGGGCGGACGCACGCTCACGCTCGAGTTCGGCAAGTATGCCGAGCAGGCCAGCGGCGCCACCTTCGTGCGCTATGGCGAAACCTGCGTGCTGGTCACCGCGACGGTGGCCGAAACCCCGCGCCCGGGCATCGATTTCTTCCCGCTGAGCGTGGACTTTGAAGAGAAGCTGTATTCCGTCGGCCACATTCCGGGCTCTTGGAACCGCCGCGAGGGCCGGCCGGCCGAGAAGGCCATCCTGACCAGCCGCCTGATCGACCGCCCCCTGCGCCCGCTGTTCCCCAAGGGAATGCGCCACGACGTGTCCGTGGTCGCGACCGTGATGTCCGTCGACCAGGACAATATTCCCGACATCCCCGCCATGATCGGCGCTTCCGCGGCGCTGTCCACCTCCTACATTCCGTGGGCCGGCCCCATCGGCGCTGTGAATATCGGCTATGTGGATGAGCAGTATATCGTGAACCCCACCGTCGAGCAGCGGGAGCAGTCCCTGCTGAACCTGACCGTCGCCGGCACCTCTGAGGCCGTGCTGATGGTCGAGGCGGGCGCGAAGGAGGTCTCCGAGGAGGTCATGCTGGGCGCGATCCTGTTCGCCCACGAGGAGATCAAGAAGATCGTCGCCTTCATCAACGACATCGTCGCCGAGATCGGCAAGGAAAAGAAGGAATTCCCGCTGCAGCTGCCCGGCGAGGACGTGAAGGAAGCGGTTCGCGCCTATGCCCTCGAGAAGGTCGAGTGGATGTTTGAGACCTTCGACCGCTCCGAGCGCAATGCCCGGGAGGAGCAGGTGAAGGCCGAGGTCGCCGAGCACTTTGCGGAGGAGTTCGAGGGCCGCGAGCAGGAGGTCGCCGATGCGCTGTACGGCGTGCAGAAGGAAGTCATGCGCCGCCATATCATCGATAAGGGCGTCCGTCCCGACGGCCGCAAGCTCACCGAGGTTCGCCCGATCTGGTGCGAAGTCGGCGTGCTGCCCCGTCCCCATGGCTCCGGCGTGTTTACCCGCGGCCAGACCCAGGTCATGACCGTGGCCACCCTGGCCCCGATGTCCGAGCAGCAGATCATCGACGGCATCGGCACCGAGGACCGCAAGCGCTACATGCACCACTACAACTTCCCTGGCTATTCCACCGGCGAGGCCAAGCCCGCCCGCTCTCCGGGACGCCGCGAGATCGGCCACGGCGCGCTGGCGGAGCGCGCGCTGCTGCCCATGATCCCCTCTGTGGAGGAGTTCCCGTACTGCCTGCGCCTGGTCTCCGAGGTCATGAGCTCCAACGGCTCCACCTCCCAGGCCTCTGTCTGCGGCAGCACCCTGGCCCTGATGGACGCGGGCGTGCCGATCAAGCGCCCCGTGGCCGGCGTGGCCATGGGCCTGATCAAGGATGTTGAGAACACCGGCAAGGTGGCCGTGCTGACCGACATCCAGGGCCTGGAGGACTTCCTGGGCGACATGGACTTCAAGGTGGCCGGCACTGCCCAGGGCATCACCGCCATCCAGATGGACATCAAGATCAAGGGCATCGACGAGGCCATCCTGCGCCAGGCGCTGGCCCAGGCCTACGACGGCCGCATGCACATCCTGGGCAAGATGCTCGAGGTGCTGCCCGCGCCGCGCGAGGAGCTGTCCAAGCACGCGCCCAAGATCGTCCACTTCATGATCAACCCCGAGAAGATCGGCGAGGTCGTCGGCCCCCGCGGCAAGACCATCAACAAGATCATCGAGGAGACCGGCGTGAAGATCGACATCGAGGACGACGGCAGCGTGTTCATCGCCACCGAGGATTCCGAGGCCGCCAGGCGCGCCCGTCAGATCATCGAGGGCATCGCCAAGGATCCCCAGGTCGGCGACGTATACACCGGCAAGGTGGTCCGCATCATGACCTTCGGTGCGTTCGTGGAGTTCGCCCCCGGCAAGGACGGCCTGATCCACATCTCCAAGCTCGCCAATGAGCGCGTGGAGAAGGTGGAGGACGTCGTGAACATCGGCGATACTCTCGAGGTCCGCATCGGCGAGATCGATGACCAGGGCCGCATCAACTTGGTGCGCAACGACATCGTGTACGACGACGACTCCATGCCCGTGCGCCGTCCTCCGCGCCGCGACGGCGACCGCGGAGACCGCCGCGGCGGCGATCGCGACCGCAGGCCGCGCCGCAGGGACTGACCGGAATCAAACAAATGGGAAGTGGGCATACTTTGTATGGCCATTTCCTGCATTCTGAGGCAGGCGTATGGCCGGGACCTATGGTCCCGGCATATTTCGCCGTCGCCATGGATTTGGGCATCTGCTGACGATGTGACGCGCTGCAGCCATCTTTGGATAATCCAATACCGCGTGATATCGGTGTATGATTCTGATATTCGACAGTTGGCAGAATCTCACCGCATCTATGAGGTGGGAGAAGCATCTTATGAAGATTAAATGGATCGACAATCCGCAAAGACGCATAGCCGCCCTTTTGGCGGCGGCGTTTCTTGGACTTGCACATTTGTTCATCAAACTGGTTCTGCCGTGGTATCCGATGGCGTACCTGGCAGTGATGGCCTGTGCTTTCTTTGCAGTCGTCTATTTGACACTGTCGATGCAGATTGAGGCAGATCGCACTTGGGGCTATCTGGTCGTGCAGATCGCCGCGGCTGCTGCAGGCGCTTTCATCATGAATATGCCGATGTTCGAATACTCGCGCATTGTTCCGATGGCGTTCGTGTATACAACCTGTATCGCGCTTGTACTCCAGCTTGTTGCTTTTGCGGTCAGCGGTCGCTTAAAGTGGTTCTGCGCGCTATGGTTGACGATTGCATGGATCTATGGCATTGTTACCGTTCAGGTGTTTGCCTTTACCGGCAATATGATTACGCTGAGCCAGATACTTTCCATACGTACAGGGCTTAACGTGCTGCGCAGCTATACGCCTTCCTTCGCCCCATTCATGCTGTCCTCTACGCTGCTTTATGTTCTGTCGATGATAGCGCTGTTGCGCGTTCACCAGTCGGTTCCCACAGGTCTGAGCTGTCGCTTGTTCACGCTTGTTGTCGCTGCGGTTGTGGCTGTTCTCCCGGCAAATGCATGGAGGACCATGAAGCCAACGACCTTCGAAGACAACTGTATGCGTGTCTATGGCATACCGATGGAGTTGCTGCTGGAGCTGAAGAACTTCCGTGTTTCGCCACCGGAGGCTTACGCCTTGGACAAGGCCGCGGCGCTGGCTGTGCGATATGTTCCCGTCAAGAAAACAGAGACGAAGAAACCCCACATCATCGCTGTCATGTTCGAAGCCTTCAGCGATTTGTCTGTCCTTGGAGCGTTCGATACAGACGTCGACCCGTTGGCATTTACGCGATCGCTGTGGAACGAATCCATTCACGGCTATTACCTGGCTTCGACGCTGGCTGGGGGCACATCGCGCAGCGAATGGGAGTTTCTGACGGGCAACAGCATGTATTTCCTTCCAGACGCAGCCATACCATTCAGGCAGTATATGTCTGATTCAGTTCATTCTGTCGTCGGGCTGCTTGAAAACGAAGGCTATCATACGATTGGCATGCACCCCTTCGATGGCAGCGGTTGGGACCGCAACAGGGTCTATCCTGCGATGGGCTTCGACGAGATCTACTTCGAGGATGATCTGGAGTGGGACAGCCGCGTGCGGGGATATGTTTCGGACAGCGCTTTTGTCCATCAGGTCATCCGCCTGTTCGAATCCAAGCCTGAGGACGCGCCGATGTTCCTCTTTGGCGTCACCATGCAGAACCACGGCGGGTATGCCGTGGAGGGTTTTGATCCCATCGTCCACATTGAGGGGCTGAACATTGACTGCGGTGAAG
>JAFWBZ010000002.1 GCA_017537105.1 Clostridia bacterium
TATTGAGCCGCCATCGATCGGTGCTGATGGGCATCGCCGGGCTCCTGATCCTGCTGGAGCATTCGGGATGGGATGGCGGCGTTTCCGCCCTGAAGCTGATCGCACGCAACGGCAGCATCGGCGTGGACATTTTCGTGTTTGTGTCGGGCTTTGGCCTGGCGGGGTCGCTGAACCGGCGGCCGGAATTCTATGCCTATTACCGCCGCCGCGCGCGGCGGGTGCTGCCCGCGTACTATGCGGTCATGGTGGCGATGCTGGCTGCGGGGCTCGCGCTTGCGGCAGCCGGGCGGCGCAGCGATGTCGGGAGCTGGTTTCTGGAGCACGCGCTCCCCGTGGGAGTGTGGCTGAACTACGTGCCGAAATACTGGTATGTCTCCGCCACGATGGGCTACTACGCCATCGCGCCGCTGTTCTTCTTTGCCATCAAGCGCTCGCGGTTTCCGTGGGCATCCACGGCGTTCCTGCTTGCGGTGACGGTGCTGCTGGTGCCCGCCGTCTCTCACATGGACAACGTGGCGAAGGTGCTGGGCAGGCTGCCTGCACTGGTGCTGGGACTCGCGGTGGGCGCCGCGGACCAGGAGGAGTGCCGGGAGGGCGCGCCGAAGTGGGGGACGGGGCTGGCAGTCCTCGCGTTTGCGGTGCTGCTGTCCATCGCCGCGCTGTATGGGCTGTACCGTCGTGGGCTGGCGGCGTATGGCGGCGAGATGGGCAGCCGACTGTTGCTGGATCTGGTGGCGCCGCCGCTCTGCGTGCTGCTGGCCTATCTGGCGGAGATCCTCGAGCGCATGCCGCTGCGGGTCGTCAACCGGGGGCTTGCACATCTGGGCAAATACTCGCTGGAGATCTATCTCGGTCACATCCTGATTCGCGATCTTCTCCACCGGGAGCTGCATTTCCGCCCGGTGGTGGTCCTGCTGGCGATGCTGGCACTGTCCTATCCCGCAGCGCGCGCGATCCACTGGACGGCGGAGCGACTGCTGGCGCTGTGGGACCGCGCGATGGCGCGCCTGCGCAGGCCCGACGCGGCATAACCCCAAAACGGACGAATCGTTCCGGCACATTTTTGTCGGAACGATTCGTCTGTTTTTGGAGCAAACCTTTCACAGCCCGGTCGGCGTCACGTGGCGGACGGCAGGGCATCCCTCGTGCGCGGCGCCTGGAGCCGGTAGCCCACGCCGCGGATGGTCTGGATGTAGTCGGCATCCTCGCCGAGCTTCATGCGGAGGTGGCGGATGTGCACATCGACGGTGCGCGTCTCGCCGTAGAACTCGTAGCCCCAGACCCGGTCCAGAATGAAGTCGCGGGTCTGCACCCGGCCGTTGGATTGGGCGAGCAGCTTCAGAAGCTCGAACTCCTTCAGCGTCAGCCGCAGCGGCTCGCCATTGCGGCGCGCCTCATAGGTCTCCGTGTTGACGCTGAGATTGCCCACCTGAATGAGCGTCGGCTCCGCGGATTGGGACGAGCGGCGAAGCAGCGCCTTGATGCGCGCCATCAGCTCCGGCATTGAAAAGGGCTTTGTGACATAGTCGTCCGCGCCCATTTCCAGCGCGAGGACCTTGTCGACGTCCTCTCCCCGGGCGGAGAGGATGAGGATGGGGGCGTCCGCCGTGAGCGGATTGGCCTTGAGCCTGCGGCAGACTTCGCCGCCGTCGATGTCCGGCAGCATGAGGTCGAGCAGGATGAGGCTGGGGCGCTGGGCGTTGGCCAATGCCAGCGCCAACTCGCCGCTGGTTGCGGTGATGGTGGAATATCCCGCCGCGGTCAGATTGAAGTCCAGCAGTTCCAGAATGTGCTGTTCATCGTCAACGGCGAGAATGAGCGGTTTCTGCATCGTTGATCACCTCCGGGTGTGTCGAAAAGAGGGCCTGGAGCGATAGAAATACGACGGTGCATTTCGGGTGTGCGGGCTTGGAAGGAAAGTCGGGGAAGGAGGAGCCGGGCAACGTTCTTTGCAGGATAAGAAATGGGAGGGAAAAAGAATGGTAACATTATTATATATGAAAAACCGGCATAATTCAAGTGATTATGGCCGGTTATCAGTGATATAAA
>JAFWBZ010000042.1 GCA_017537105.1 Clostridia bacterium
CGCGCAGCGCCAGTCGGTCCAGCGCTTTCTCCAGCACGGCCTGCGCCGCGGCGGGCGAGCGATCCCGCTCGATGCTCGCGAGGATCATCCCGCGATCCTCTTCCAACGGTGCCAGCAGATTGGAATGCTCCATCCGCAAAAACCTCCTCACGCGCCGCAGACGGCGCTCCGATAGGTCAGACCCCGCTATTTCCCGCCGCACATCTTTTCGTCCAGGGCTTCAAAGCGCTGCCGGGCCTCGCCGTCCAGTGCGAAGTAGGCGTCGAGCACTGCGCGGTTCCAGGGTGCCAGCGCCTCGTCCAGCCCCGTGGTACGGGTCACGCCGCGGGTCATCTGCCAGACGTCCCGGCACAGGCGGTCCCGCCGCCCCGCTTCGCTGGAGGGGATCAGGCCGAACAACTGCCGATGGTACCCCGGACCCTCGCAGCAGGAGAAGTAGCGCGCCGCGGCGTTGCGCAGCTCCCAATACAGCGCGGCCTCCCCCGCCTCGCCGAGGGCCTTCGCCCCGTCAAACTGCATCGCCTTCAGCGCGCGCTTCACCTGGCGCACCGCGTAGCCGCGAAAGATCCGGGAATTCCTCGAATACTGGATAAAGCTCATGCAGCAGTAGAGGAAGCGGTCCACCAGCATGCCGGGCTGCCCGGGATCCGCATGCCGCGCCTCGAACAGCTGCCGCCGGTAGCCGTTGGCGCCGTCGTCCGGCTCCGAGGCGCACAGTGTATCCAGAAGTTCCCGCCTCCGCTGCGGCTCCGGCTCCCGATAGTATTCCATCCATGACGCGGACATCTCCCACACAGGACGTCCCTCCCATCCTCTCGCACGCGGGTGCGATTCCGTGTTTGACATCATTATAGACCATTTCCCCGGGAAATTCAATGCATTTCTGCATAGCGCCTCCCGGAGCGTGTCGCTTCCCCCGCTTCTCCACGCTTTATTGACAACCTGCCGAAACGTGGTACAATGATGGCATATCAAACGAAGGAGCACACCCATGAGCAACATGCTGGACTACATCCGCTGGCGGGGCGATCTGTCCCTGCGGGCGGTACCCCTCTGCGAGGTGGACGGCCTGATCCTTTCCCAACTCTCGATGATCCACTGGGAGCACTGGCTCAACCCCGGGGAATCCGCGGCCCTGGCCTCGGTGGCGGACCGGCTGGAGGGCGTGCAGGTCTCCGCAGGCTTCACCGGCGCGGACGACGCGCGGCTCATGGCACTGGCAACCCGCAGCGAGCGCTTCGGCGGCATCCGGGTCTGCGGGTACACGCAGGCCTTCGATCCCGGCGACGAGATGCAGTTTTCGGCAATCTCGATGCTGCTGCCGGACGACACGCTGTTTCTCTCCTTCCGTGGCACGGACAGCACGCTGGTGGGCTGGAAGGAGGACTTCAACATGGCCTATTCCAAGCCCGTGCCCGCCCAGGAGGCTGCTGCGGACTACCTGCGCCGCGCGGCGCGCTGGTTCCCCGGGATCATTCGCATGGGCGGCCACTCCAAGGGCGGCAACCTGGCTGTCTACGCCGCCGCCACGGCGGACGAGGCGGTACTCACACGGCTGACGGACGTCTACAACAACGACGGCCCCGGGCTCAGCGACCAGATCGACGCCCGTGCCCTCTACGCCAGGCTCGGCGGCAGGCTGCACTCCTTCGTGCCCCAGTCTTCGATGGTCGGCATGCTGCTCTCCCACCCCGACACCTTCGAGGTGGTGCGCAGCGACTCGGTCAGCATCCTGCAGCACAACCCCTACTCCTGGCAGGTGGAGGGCGGCCGCTTCGTGCGCGCGGCGGGGCTGAACAGGGACAGCGTCCACTTCGAATCCGTGTTCCGCAAGTGGCTCTCCGGGGTGGATGAAACCCATCGGGAGGCGCTGGTGGAGACGCTGTTCGGCATCCTCGGCGCCTCGGACGCCGAGCGCTTCGACGGCAGATACCTGGCGGGCCTGCTGCGCAGCCCCCGGGTGCTGATCAACGCTGTACAGCGCATCCCGCCGGAGGCCCGCAAGGATGCCCTGCAGGCGCTGAGCAACCTCGCCGAAATCGCACTTCGACCCGGAGCGGGCGAGCGGGACCCGCGTAAGAACGACCCGTCGTGACCACAGAGAATCCGATAAAGCGCCCGGGCCGCGGATCACCATAATCCGCGGCCCGGGCATTGTGTTTTTTGCTTTACTGCCGGACCAAATCCTGCCGAAGCAGCGTGTCGGCGGCGAGGGTGGCGGCGTTGTACAAAAACAGCACCTCGCTGATCCGCTCGGTCTCCATCAGCTGCTCCAGATCGCCGGTGAAGTAGCGCGGGTCCACCACCACGATCCTGCGGTAGTCCTGCGCCAGGAACGGCACGAAGCAGTTGGCGTAGGAGTCCTTCAGCACCAGCAGCGTCCGCTCGTTGTCCACGGCGGTCTCAATGCGGATCTCCGGGTGATTGCCGCCGAAGAACACGGCGTACTGGTCCCGCTGGTCCAGGTACTCCAGCTGGTAGAAGGAGGAGCTCTTCCGGCCCTCGTCCACGTACTGCACCACGCAGCGCACCTCGCCCTCCCGGGGCAGGTAGGCATAGAGATCGTCGCGCTCGCCGGTTCGGAAGCCGCTCATGGCCGTCAGCGTGCCGCAGAAGCGGTTGGAGAGCAGGCGGCGCTCGAAGCGCCCGGTCTCCCCCGCCAGCCCCGCGACCTCCGAGAGCCGCAGGTAGGCGATGCGGGCCGCGTCCGAGGTCCAGTGGTGGTCTGTCCGGTAGTACAGCGGGCCTTTCCCCGCCTCCGCGAAATCCGGGCGCAGGTCTACGAACTGCAGCGGCACGGACGCCAGGTCCCGCTGCAGCCGATCGAGATAGCCGTCCTCGTCCCCCGCCGGGGCAAAGGCGGGCAGCTCCCCGGCGCACACCGAGAGCGCCGTCGGCACCGCCAGCAAGTACTGGGGCAGCTCCGGGTGTCGCTCCGAGAAGGTCCGCAGAGCGGCCAGATTCGCGGCATACTCCGACTCGGCGGGCATGGAGAAGTCCTGGATCAGATAACCGTGCCGGGCCAAGAACACGCCGTTGGACTCGGTGCGCCCCATCAGGCGGTCCAGGGCGGCCTTCAGCGCGACCCAGCGGTCCCGCAGCGGAAACTGGTCGTTGACGTAGCTTTCAAATCTCGATTCGAAGCGGCCGGAGGTGATGCCGCGCAGCGTCACTGCGGGCCGCTGCTGCAGGTTGCGGTTTTCCACCGGCGAGAACGCGCGATCCGGGAGGAGTACGAAGCCGGCGTCCAGCAGCAGCACCGCGGCCAGCGCGAGCACCGCCAGACCCCGCAGGAAGAGCAGGCGCTTCTTCTTCATGTCGTTCACCTCAGAATCGGAAGTAGAGGAAGGGGTTGTAGGAGCCGTGCACCAGGTAGGCGGTGCAGGCCAGCAGCAGCGCCGCGCACAGGCAGAGCGCTACCGCGGGCCGACGCCCGGCCAGGCGCAGCTGCCAAGTGCGGAGCACCGGCCCGCAGCATGCGACGCTCGCCGCCAGCAACAGCAGGTTGTTGCGCAGGTAATAGAGGAACGCGCCGTCGGCAAAGCCCGCGCTGCCCACGCCGAACAGCGTGCCCAGATAGGCGCGCATAGCGTGGAAGTCGGTGTTGCTGAAGATCACCCAGCCCACCGCCACCAGGATCAGCGTGCAGGCTCGGCCCGCCCAGCCGGGCAACCGCTTCAGCAGCGCGCCGGTGACATACTTCTCCAGTACCAGCAGCGCGCCATAGTACAGCCCCCACAGCACGAAGTTCCAGCTCGCGCCGTGCCACAGGCCCGTGAGCATCCACACCACCAGCAGGTTCAGGATGTGGCGCGCCGGGCGGACCCGGTTGCCGCCCAGCGGGATGTAGACGTAGTCCCGGAACCAGCTGGACAGGGAGATGTGCCAGCGCCGCCAGAACTCGGTGACGCTGCGGGCCAGGTAGGGGTGGTCGAAGTTCTCATCGAAGGAGAAGCCCAGCATGCGGCCCATGCCGATGGCCATGTCCGAATAGCCGCTGAAGTCAAAGTAGATCTGCAGGGTGTAGGCCGCCGCGCCCAGCCATGCCGTCAGCACGGAGCGGGAACCCGCGGCGCACACCGCGTCGTACAGCATGCCCAGGTTGTTGGCCAGCAGCACCTTCTTGGCCAGGCCCAGCACCACGCGCTCCAGCCCGACGCCGCACTGCGCCAGCGAGGTCCTGCGGTCCGTCAACTGCCTTTCGATGTCCGTATACTTCACGATGGGGCCCGCCACCAGCTGCGGGAACATGGTGATGTACACGGCAAAGGAGACCAGGCTGGCCTGCGGCTTTGCCTTGCCCCGGTAGACGTCGATCACATAGGACAGCGCCTGGAAGGTATAGAACGAGATGCCGATGGGCAGCGGCAGCGCGTGGTTCGCCAGATGCAGGCCGAAGAGGCCGTTGAGCGTGTCCACCAGAAAACCGTAGTACTTGAAAAAGCCCAGCATGCCCAGGTTCACCGCCAGCGCACCGATCAGCGCGGCGCGCCGACGGTGCGGATCCCTCCGGCCGCCGATCTGCCGGCCCGCCAGGTAGTTGTAGGCCACGCTGATCAGCATCAGCACGATGTACACCGGCTCGCCCCAGGCGTAGAAGAACAGGCTCGCCGCCAGCAGCAGCGGGTTCTTCAACGGCTCGGGCGCAGCCCACTGGAGCAGCATCACCAGAGGGAGAAACAGAAACAGGAAATTGAGGCTGCTGAATACCATGCGCTCCCCCTACCTTACGCAAGAGAGGAACGCCGCCTCCCATTGCTCCGCGTATTCGGATACCCCGTAAAACAGGAAGCTGCCGCGCTGCTCGATCACGGCGCCCTCCAACAGCTCCTTCTGGCCGACGCCGTAGCTGCGGAACACCTCCAGCTGGGCGTCGACGCGGCCCTGCGCCGCGGCTTCCAGCCGGTCCAGTATGTCCGCATCCTCCGTCCGGGCGATCCACAGCTCCGACACGTTCATAATGTCTCCGGAGCCATAGAGCATCCAGTCCTCAACGCCCTCAGCGGTGACGCCGAAGCGCTGCCACAGGTCGTC
>JAFWBZ010000043.1 GCA_017537105.1 Clostridia bacterium
GCGGATGTTCAGCCGGATCATCCGGCCGTTGGCGCGCTCGTAGCGCTCGTACTCGTAGGCCTCCTTGCCGAACAGCTTGCTGAGCAGCTGGCCGCTGACGGACAACGTCTCGTTCAGTATGCCGTTGATCTCGTCCTTGCAGGCCTGCGATTCGCTGGCGTACTTCCAGCGCGTCTTGCCCGCGCGCCGGGTGGGCAGCGTGAACAGCGGCACGATCACGATGCCGATGACCGCCAGGATCCAGTTCTTCCGGAACATCGCGACCATGGCGATGACCAGCGTGATGACGTTCGACAGGATGCTGGAGAAGGTGTTGGTGACCACCTGCTGCACGCCGTCGATATCGCTGGTCATGCGGGTGATCACGTCACCCTGGTTGTTCGTGGTGAAGAACCGCTGGGACATCTTCTGTAAGTGTCCGTACATCTGGTTGCGCATATCGTAGGTGATGTGCTGCGCGATCCAGGTGTTGATGTAGCTCTCCGCTACGCCGATCAGGTTCGCGGCCAGCGTGACCGCGAGCGACAGCACGATGTACTTCACCAGCGCCGGCACGCTGCGCTGCACCAGCCCCTCGTCGATGATCCTGCCGGTCAGGATCGAGGGCAGGAGCGTGAAGAACGATGAGGCCGCGATGCAGACGAGCACCAGCACCAGGTACTTTGAATAGGGTTTCAGGTATGAAAACACCCGCTTCAAAAGCCCCGGCGTCACCTTCGGCTGGCTGGCCTTCTCCTCGTCGGTCAAAAAGCCCCGGCTGAAATGCCCGCCCGGGCCGGGTCCGCGCTGTGACATGGAAACGCCTCCTTTTCAGGGACTAGACAGCAGGGAGCAGGGAATAGGATTAGCTGTCGCTGACTCTCGCAGCCCCTACTCCCTACTCCCCCTTCCCTACTCGATCCTGAACATCCTCTTCATGTGCATCGAATTCGCGTGGGTCAGGGCCACGGCGAGGGCGTCAGCCGCGTCGTCGGGCCGGGCGATGTCCTTCATGTTCAAAAGCATCTTCACCATCTGCTGCACCTGGTGCTTGTCCGCGCCGCCGTAGCCGGTGACGGCCTGCTTGATCTGCATGGGCGTGTACTCATACAGGTTGTCGGTGCGTTCCACCACGGCCACCAGCGCCACGCCACGCGCCGCGCTGACCGCCATGACGGTGGTGATGTTCTTGGAGAAGAACAGCTCCTCGAAGGCCACGTCGTCCGGCTTGTAGATGTCCATCAGCTGGTTCATGCCCTGGAATATGGCGCGCAGGCGCAGGGGCATGGGCTGCCCCGCGGGCGTGGTGAGCGTGCCGAACTGGATCAGTCTCCGCTTGTCGTTCACCACTTCGATCACGCCGTAGCCCAGCGTGGCCAGGCCGGGGTCGATGCCGAGTATGATCATGCCGCCACCTCCGCCGGGCCGCAGGCAAAGCTGCGGCGGGTCTTGAAATACCACGCGCCGATCCAGATCACGCGCAGGTCGGTCGAAATCGTGATGCCCCAGAACACGCCCGCCAGTCCCAGCGGCGTGCGGGACAGCGCGTAGGCCATCAGCACGCGCGTGATGTTCGCGCAGATGCTGGCCGTCGCGGGCTGCCGGGTCTGGCCGCAGCCCCTGAACGCGCCGGAGAGCATGCCCTCCACGCACAGGAAGAATTCGGAAAACGCCATGATCCGCAGGTACAGCACGGCCACCGGCAAAAGCGACCGGTCCGGCAGGAAGACCAGGAACATCGGCCCGCCCAGGAAGTACAGCGCCAGCGACACCAGCACGCCCCAGACCGACATGACCGCCAGCGAGGTCTTCAGGCATCGGTCGATGCGGTCCTGCCGGCGCGCGCCGTAGTTCTGCCCGATGAATGCCGTGACCGCCGAGCCGAAACCGCCGCCCACCAGCCATGAAAGCGACTCGATCTGCGTGCCCACGTCCACCGCCGCCACCGCGCCGGCGCCGTAGCCCGCCACCAGCCGCGTGGTCAGCATGGACAGGAAGGTGTAGAACAGGCTCTCCAGCGATACCGGCACGGTCCACCGCAGCATCTGTCGGATGTGCGGCCAGTCTGGAAGCTCCATGATGCGGATCTCCTCAAACGGCCGGTGCTTCGCCCGCTTCATCGCGCCGAGCGCCAGCAGGCACACGAACGCCTGCGCCGAGGCCGTGGCCGCCGCCGCGCCGGTCACCCCCATGCGCAGCCCGAAGATCAGCACCGGATCCAGGATCATGTTGAACACCAGCCCCAGGCTGTTGATGACGAACGGCAGCCGCGAATTGCCGGAGGCCGTGAACGTGGCGTTCGCCGCGGCGGAGAGGTACGTGCACGGGATCGCCAGCGCGACGATCAGCAGGTAACGCCGCGCGTCCGCGACCACCTCGGCCTCCTTCAGTCCGAAGAAGCCGATCAGCGGCGCGCGCAGTGCGATCGCCAGGAGCGCGTAGACCGTTCCCAGCGCGCTGGCCATCCACAGCGCCCCGCGCGCGAAGCGCCGCGCCTCGTCCACATCCCCCCGGCCCATCGACTGCGATACGCCGATCTCCGCGCCCATCCGGCCCAGCATCAAAAAGCCGTTGGACAGCCACATGTAGAAGCCCGCCGTGCTCGACGCCGCCACGGCGGCGCTGCCCACGCGCCCCAGGTAGGCGATGTCCACCAGGTTGTAGGCCATCTGCATCAGCTGCGTGCCCATGATCGGCACCGCCACCAGCAGAAGCTTCTTCAATATGCTGCCGCTCGTCAGGTCGTACTTTCGATTCGCCATGTCAACCGTCCTCAGA
>JAFWBZ010000044.1 GCA_017537105.1 Clostridia bacterium
CGTCTGCGGGCACAGAAATGGCCGCCGCGCCGCTTTCGCGAGGAAAGCCGGCGCGGCGGCCGCGTATTGTCCTGGATTTCGCCTATTCCGCGATGGTCGACGGGTCGAAGGTCATGGTGTAGGCCTTCTCCACGGCGGGCGTCATGGCGGTGGAATCGACGATGATCGAGAGCGCGCGTCCGAAGGCCGCCACGGGAACGGTGAAGGCCGCGCCATTCTCGGTGGAGGTGGGCTCGAATCTTTGGCCGTCCACGATCACGTAGTCGATCTTCGAAGTGGAAAATACGATCTCCGCGGTGCAGGCGCCGTTTTCAACGGTCAGCGCGGCGGGGGAGGCGAGGCTGGCTCTGCCCTCGCCCACGAGCGCGACCTCGCAGGTGTATTGGCCGTCCGCGAGTCCCAGGGAAGCCACGGTGTCCAAGGCTTCCGGCTGCCAGGCCTCCAGGGGCAGGGAATCGGCCCGGAACAGCAGAGTGCGCGGATACCAGGCCTGCTTGCGGGCACTGAAGGCCGCGCAGGTGTATCCCGCGTCCAGCGCGTCCACGGGAAGGACGAAGGCGTAGAATTCGCGCGGGTCTTCCCCTTCTGCGGTTTCCAATATGGTCTGCAGCATGTGCAGATCCTCATAGGGAGCTTTTGAAGCCTCCTCCGCCGTGCCGGGGTACATGAACGTGTAGGCGTCACTCTTCATCTCCAGCAGCGCGGTCATTTGGCCCTCCTTCACTGTGAGGGTGCAGTTCACGATCTTGAACATGGAGGAGGATGACTCCACGACGACGTCGTCGTACACGCCCTCGTTGAGCATGTCGGCGGTCACGGGCGTCATGCCCTCGGGAACGATGTCCTCGACGTCGGTCATCTCGGAGGCGTCGGCGACGCGGCTCGTATCCGGAATGTTCTCGGCGAGCGCGGCGGCGCACAGCATCAGCAGGACGAGCATCAGGGCAAGGCACTTTTTCATGGGACGATCCCTCCTGAAAATATGCGCAGGGGCACCGTGCCGGCGCCCCTTGCGGAGTTGTGGTTTGCGATGCAGGATTACATCTCAGCCTCGGCGACGGCCGCCTGGGCGTGCTCGACGTAGATCTGCTGGATCTCCGGAACCTGGCCCAGGCCCTCCAGCACGCACTCGACCTCATAGCCGGCCGCGGTCAGGATGCTCTTCCAGGAGTCCTCCTCGTCGCCCGCCATGTCGTTGTTGGCGTGGTCGCCGCAGACGACCATCATGTCGCGCAGCACGACCTTGGTGTAGCCCTTTTTCTGGATGGCTTCCATCACGTCCTCCAGGGAGGGCTCGGCCTCGACGGTGCCGACGAAGTAGTTCTCGGCGCCCTTGGACGCCAGTACGTCCTGCATCTGGGCGTAGACCTTGTTGTACTCGTGCTCGGTGCCGTGGCCCATGTACACCAGGGCGGTCTGGCCGTCGTCGTAGTCCTTCAGCAGCTCGATCATGATGTCGGCCACGCGGTCGAAGTCCTCGTCGGAGGTCAGCAGCGGCTCGGCCACGACGACCTTCTCGAAGGCATCGGCGTAGTTGGCCAGGGTGTCGCACAGCTCGTCGTACTCGAAGCCGTGCATCAGGTGGGTGGGCTGCACGACCAGCGTCTTCACGCCGTTGTCCACGGCGCGCTGCAGGGCCTCGTCCACGTTGTCGATGTGGATGCCGTCGCGGCGCTCGACGTGATCGATGATGATCTGGGCCGTGAAGCCGCGGCGCACGCTGTACTCGGGAATGGCGTCGGCGATGGCGCCCTCGATGCCGCCGATGGTCAGGCGACGGCTGTCGTTGAAGCTGGTGCCGAAGGACACGACCAGCAGTTCCTTCTCGCCGATTTCGTCCTCATTGCGGACCAGGTCCAGGGTGGCGTCGCCGGTCTCGTAGTTCTCTTCGTCTTCCTCCTCGGCGAGGGCGGCAAAGCAGCTCAGGGCAAGGATCAGGGCAACCAGGATGGCAAGCAGTTTCTTCATGACGTTTCTCCTCCTCGTGGTTGTGTTCCGCACATGTACGGCTTCTCCGCGGGCAGAAAAAAACCCGCACCGATCACGCGCAGGACAACAAAGCAGGGGAAAGCCTGCCTGTGGTACGATCAGTTGCTCGTGATCTTGGATGTGAATCCGTACCGGCACGAGGCAGGTTTCCTGGCTGGAGGATCATTGCATGGCCCCGGATCGACGGACCCGGACGCCCGCGCGCGGCCTTCCCGGCTTTCGCCAGTGACGCAGTATGCGCGCTGCTCCCCTGTTACAGTGACGAGTTCGCACAGGTTTTGCACCTGTTTCCCTTTTACCGCCGGACGATGGCGCCCGGCGCACCCCGTGTCTTTGTGCAATTGTAGCGGTCCGACTGCCGACGGACAGCCTCATTCTATCACAGTTGAAGGTCGTTTGCAATCCCAAACGATTGACAATTGAAAAAAACCGGCCCGGAGCGGAAAAAACCGGCCTTTGATAGCGCGTTGCAGCGGCGACGCGTGCGGAGACCATTTTTAATGTCCCGTTCATCTTCATTTCATGTTTCAGCGGTATGCTGTATATTGGTAATGTATCGTATCATTCGGAGAGTACAACCGAAAACCGCTGAAGGTGGAGCATGAGGATAGGACTGGACATCGGATCGACGACGATCAAGTGCGTGGTGCTGGACGACGCGGGGGAGATCGCGTTTTCGCGGTACCAGCGCCACAAATCGCAGATCGCGCAGCTGGCAGAGGTGCTGCTGCACACCATCAAGTCGGAGTTTCCCGGCGAGACGTTTTCGCTGGGCATCTCCGGCTCTGCGGGCATGGGCCTGGCGGAGGAGCTGGGCATCGATTTCCTGCAGGAGGTGTACGCGACCCGTGTGGCGCTCAGACGGCTGGTGCCGGAGACGGACGTGGCCATTGAGCTGGGCGGCGAGGATGCCAAGATCCTGTTTTTGACCGGGGCCGGCGGGCTGGAGGTGCGCATGAACGGCACCTGTGCCGGCGGCACCGGCGCGTTCATCGACCAGATGGCCACGCTGATGGATGTCTCCGTGGAGCAGCTGGAGCCCCTCTCGGCCCATCACCAGCGCAGCTACGCCATCGCGTCCCGCTGCGGCGTGTTCGCGAAGTCCGATATTCAGCCGCTTCTGAACCAGGGCGCGAAGAAGGAGGACGTGGCGCGCTCGATCTTCGAGGCCGTGGCGGGACAGACCATCGCGGGCCTGGCCCAGGGCCGGGAGATCGCGGGCAACGTGGTCTACCTGGGCGGGCCGCTGACCTTCTTTTCCCAGCTGCGGGACTGCTTTGACCAGGCGCTGGGCATCGAGGGCATCCACCCGGAGAATTCGCTGTACTTCGTGTCCATCGGCGCAGCGCTGCAGGCGGAGCGCGCAGTGGACCTCGACGCGCTGATTCCCCGCATTCGCAGTCGCGCGGCACAGGCGCGCTACGCGGCCTGCCCGCCGCTGTTCCGGGACGAAGCCGAATACCGGGCCTTCCGGGAGCGCCACGCGCGGGCGCGGATCGAGACCGTGGAGCGTCCCGGCTACGACGGAAAGGTGTACATCGGCATCGATGCCGGTTCCACCACCATCAAGGCCGTGGTGATCGACGGGGAGTTCAATCTGCTCAAGACGGCCTACCTGTCCAACAAGGGCAACCCGCTGCCGGCAGTGCGAAAGTTTCTGGAGGAATTCTACGCCGAGTACCCCCGCGCGACGGTGGCCGGGGCGGGCGCCACCGGCTACGGCGAGGCGCTGGTCAAGGCGGCCTTCCGGCTGGACGGCGGCGTGGTGGAGACCGTGGCCCACTTCATCGCGGCCCGGCAGCTGCAGCCCGACGTGGACTTCATCATCGACATCGGCGGGCAGGACATCAAGTGCTTCCGGATCAAAGATGCCGCCATCGATGACATCTTCCTGAACGAGGCCTGCTCCTCCGGCTGCGGGTCCTTCATCCAAACCTTCGCCGCGGCCTGGGGCTTGCCGGTGGACGAGTTCGCCCGGCGCGGCCTGCTGGCGAAGCACCCCGTGGACCTGGGCTCCCGCTGCACGGTGTTCATGAATTCCTCCGTCAAGCAGGCCCAGAAGGACGGTGCGACGTTGGAGGACATCTCCGCGGGCCTGTCCATCTCCATCGTGAAGAACGCGCTGTACAAGGTCATCCGCACGGCCAACGCCTCGGAGCTGGGCGAGCACATCGTGGTGCAGGGAGGCACCTTCCTGAACGACGCCGTGCTGCGCGCCTTCGAGCGCGAGATCGGCAAGGACGTCGTGCGCCCCAACATCGCGGGACTCATGGGCGCCTACGGCGTTGCGGTGTGGTCCGCCGGGCGCGCGAAGCCCGAGGGCAGCTCGATGCTGACGCCGGAGGAGCTGTCGGCCTTTGCCATGAAGACCACCAACACCCGCTGCCAGGGCTGCAAGAATCACTGCATGCTGAACATCATACAGTTCGACAAGGGTCGGCGATTCATCAGCGGCAACCGCTGTGAGAAGATGACTGGCAGCGGCAGGCAGGCCATGCCGAACCTGTACGAGGTCAAGCGCCGGATGATCCGCTCCTTCATGCCGGGGGAGAACCGCCGGGGACGGATCGGCATCCCCATGGGCCTCAATCTGTACGAGCTGTTCCCCTTCTGGCACCGGCTGTTTACGCAGCTGGGCTTTGAGGTGGTGCAGTCCCCGGAGTCCGACCACGCGCTGTACGCCGCGGGCCAGCGGACGATCCCGTCCGACACGGCCTGCTATCCCGCCAAGCTGATGCACGGCCACGTGGAGTGGCTGCTGAAGCAGGGCGTGGACGCCATATTCTATCCCTGCCTGAGCTACAACTTCGATGAGCACCGGGGCGACAACCACTACAACTGCCCCGTGGTGGCCTACTATCCCGAGGTGCTGCGGCTGAACGTGCCGGGGCTGAAACAGGTGAAGTTCATCTCGGACTACCTGGGTATCCACCGCCCGAGGGACTTCGAGAAGAAGTTTGCCGCGACGTTGGACAAGTACTTCCCGGACATCCCGAGGCGGGAGGTGCGCGACGCGGTGCGCGCGGCCTATGCAGCCTACGACGACTACATGGCCAGGGTGCGCGCCCGGGGCCAGGAGATGCTTCGGGAGGCCCGGGCCGCGGGCATCCCCGTGGTGGTCCTCTGCGGCCGGCCCTACCACATCGATCCGGAGATCAGCCACGGCATCGACCAGCAGATCGCCCAGCTGGGCGCGGTGGTGGTCACCGAGGACAGCGTGAACCTGGAGGTGCAGAAGTTCAGTGTGAACGTGCTGAACCAGTGGACCTATCACTCCCGGCTGTACTCCGCGGCGCAGTATGTGGCCGAATGCAGTGATCCCGGCGTCAACCTGGTGCAGCTGGTGTCCTTCGGCTGCGGCGTGGACGCCATCACCACCGACGAGGTGCGGCGCATCCTCGCCGACGGGGGCAAGCTGTACACCCAGTTGAAGATCGACGAGATCACCAATCCCGGCGCGGTGCGCATCCGGCTGCGGAGCCTGTTTGCGGCGCTGGGGCAGGAGGAGCGTTGAAATGCAGGAGCGAATTGAATTTACCCGGGAGATGAAGCGGGATTACACGATACTGATCCCGAACATGCTGCCGGTGCACCTGAAGCTGGTGCGGGACGTGTTCCAGCTCCACGGCTATCGCATGGTGCTGCTGGACAACGAGGGTCCCGGCGTGGTGGAGGCGGGCCTCAAGTACGTGCACAACGACACCTGCTATCCGGCGCTGCTGTGCATCGGGCAGTTCATTGACGCGCTGCAGAGCGGAAAGTACGATCTGAACAAGACCGCGCTGATCATCACCCAGACCGGCGGCGGCTGCCGGGCCTCCAACTACATCCACCTGCTGCGAAAGGCGCTGGTCAAGGCGGGCATGGCCCAGGTGCCGGTGATCTCCCTGAACCCGGCGGGACTGGAGAAGAACTCCGGCTTCGAACTGACGCCGACGATTCTCCTGCAGGCGTTGCTGATGGTCCTGTATGCGGACGTGCTGATGTGCCTGAAGAACCAGGTGGAGCCCTATGAAGACGAAAAGGGCGCCTGCGTCCGGCTGGTGGACGCCTGGGCTGACCGGCTGACGGAGCAGTTCAAGCGGCATCCCCGGGCGGCGGCGCTGCACTTCCGGAGAAATCTGCGCGAGATCGCCCGGGACTTCGACAGCGTGCCCCACACGCCCGGGGACAAGGTGAAGGTGGGC